>DATMDB010000230.1:0-4583 GCA_035558075.1 Burkholderiales bacterium | reverse complement strand
CCGTCGTCTGAAACGGAGAGAACGATGAATCAAGAGATCATGAATCTTTTCAGCCCGCAGGTGCCGGCTCAGGTCTTCGACCAGATCCGGATCTCGATTGCGAGCCCGGAAAAGATTCTGTCGTGGTCCTATGGCGAGATCAAGAAGCCCGAGACCATCAACTATCGCACATTCAAGCCCGAGCGGGATGGCCTGTTCTGCGCCAAGATTTTCGGCCCGGTCAAGGATTACGAATGTCTTTGCGGCAAGTACAAGCGTTTGAAGCACCGCGGCGTGATCTGCGAAAAATGCGGAGTGGAAGTGACGCTGTCCAAAGTGCGCCGTGAGCGCATGGGACACATCGAGCTCGCGAGCCCCGTCGCCCACATCTGGTTTTTGAAATCGCTGCCTTCCCGCTTGGGCATGGTGCTCGACATGACGCTGCGCGACATCGAGCGCGTGCTGTATTTCGAGGCCTATGTGGTGACCGATCCCGGCATGACACCGTTAAACCGCTGCCAGCTGCTTTCCGAAGACGATTATCTCGCCAAGGTGGAAGAGTACGGCGATGAGTTTTCAGCAAGCATGGGCGCCGAGGGAATACGCGAATTGCTGCGCAACCTCGATCTCAACCTGGAGGTGGAAAACCTGCGCAAGGAACTTGCGGCCACCGGCTCCGACACCAAGATCAAGAAGCTGGCGAAGCGCCTGAAAGTGCTCGAAGCGTTCCATCAGTCAGGCATCAAACCGGATTGGATGGTTATGGAAGTGCTTCCGGTGTTGCCCCCGGAATTACGCCCGCTGGTGCCGCTCGATGGCGGCCGTTTCGCGACTTCCGATCTCAACGATTTGTACCGCCGCGTGATTAACCGCAACAACCGCCTGAAGCGGCTTTTGGAACTGAAAGCGCCGGAGATCATCGTGCGCAATGAAAAGCGCATGCTCCAGGAATCGGTGGATTCGCTGCTCGACAACGGGCGCCGCGGCAAAGCGATGACCGGCGCCAACAAGCGTGCGCTGAAATCGCTGGCCGACATGATCAAGGGCAAGGGCGGACGTTTCCGCCAGAACCTGCTGGGCAAGCGCGTGGATTACTCGGGGCGTTCAGTAATCGTAGTGGGTCCGCAGTTAAAGCTGCACCAGTGTGGCCTGCCGAAGAAAATGGCGCTGGAACTGTTCAAGCCGTTTATCTTCCACAAGCTGGAAATGCTGGAGCCTGGCACTACCATTAAGGCGGCGAAACGCCTGGTGGAAGCCGAGGTGCCGGAGGTGTGGGACATTCTTGAAGATGTGATCCGCGAGCATCCGGTACTGCTTAACCGTGCGCCTACGCTGCATCGATTGGGCATCCAGGCGTTCGAACCGGTGTTAATCGAGGGCAAGGCAATCCAGCTGCATCCGCTGGTTTGCGCGGCGTTTAACGCCGACTTCGACGGTGACCAGATGGCGGTGCACGTGCCGCTCTCCCTGGAAGCGCAGATGGAAGCGCGCACGCTCATGCTCTCCACCAACAATGTGCTTTCGCCTTCCAATGGCGAGCCGATTATCGTGCCGTCGCAGGACATCGTGCTGGGACTGTATTACACCACGCGCGAGAAAATCAATGCCCGGGGCGAAGGCATGCAATTCACCGATGTGGCGGAAGTATTGCGCGCCTACGAATCGCGCCAGGCTGAACTCCATGCCAGAATTAAAGTGCGCATCAAGGAGTTCGAGATTAGTGCCGACGGTGAACGCAGCGAGAAGCTCACCCGCTATGAAACCACGGTGGGGCGCGCGCTGCTTTCCGAAATTCTGCCAGCGGGCCTGCCGTTCGAACTCATCAACAGACCGCTTAAGAAAAAGGAAATCTCAAAACTCATCAACGCGAGCTTCCGCCGCTGCGGTCTCAGGGAGACGGTGATATTTGCCGATAAGCTGATGTATTCCGGCTTTACTCTGGCAACCCGTGCCGGCATTTCGATTTGCGTGGACGATATGCTGGTGCCGCAGCAAAAGAATGAAATCATTTCCGCCGCGGAAAAAGAAGTGCAGGAAATCGAGGCGCAATATACTTCTGGCCTGGTGACCCAGGGTGAGCGTTATAACAAAGTGGTGGACATCTGGGGCCGCGCCGGGGACCTGGTGGCGAAAGCGATGATGGAGCAGCTTGGCACCGAACCGGTAATGGAATGGGACCGCAAGAAAGGCGCCGTGCCGATGTTCGACAAGAAAGGCAATGCGGTGACCCAGGAATCGTTCAACTCGATATACATGATGGCCGATTCCGGAGCGCGCGGCTCGGCGGCGCAAATTCGCCAGCTTGCCGGCATGCGTGGTCTGATGGCGAAGCCCGACGGATCGATCATTGAAACTCCGATTACCGCCAATTTCCGCGAAGGACTGAACGTGTTGCAGTACTTTATTTCAACTCACGGCGCGCGCAAGGGTCTTGCAGATACCGCGTTGAAGACCGCTAATTCCGGCTATCTCACTCGCCGCTTGGTAGATGTCACCCAGGATCTGGTGGTGACCGAGGAAGATTGTGGCACTGCCCAGGGCGTGGTGATGAAAGCGCTGGTGGAAGGCGGCGAAGTGGTGGAAGCTTTGCGCGAGCGCATCCTTGGGCGTGTGGCGGCTACCGATATAGCGCATCCTGAAAACTCGCAAACCCTGATCAAGGCCGGCACGCTGCTCGACGAGGATCTGGTCGAGACCATTGAAATGCTGGGCATAGACGAAGTGAAAGTGCGCACTCCGCTCAGTTGCGAAACCCGCCACGGGCTGTGCGCCAAATGCTATGGGCGCGACCTCGGGCGCGGGCAGCTGGTGAACGTGGGCGAAGCGGTGGGCGTGATCGCCGCGCAATCCATAGGCGAGCCGGGAACACAGCTTACCATGCGTACTTTCCATATCGGCGGCGCGGCTTCACGCACCGCGGTGGTGAGCCAGGTCGAGGCCAAATCCAACGGTGTCGCGAACTTCAGTTCGATTATGCGCTACGTGACCAATGCCAAAGGCGAGCAGGTGGCAATTTCGCGCAGTGGTGAAGTGATTATCCAGGACGACAACGGGCGCGAGCGCGAGCGCCACAAAGTGCCTTACGGCGCTAACCTGATGATCAAGGACGGCAGCAAGGTCAAAGCAGGGCAGGTGCTCGCGACCTGGGATCCGCACACCCGGCCCATCATCACCGAATATGCCGGCCGCATCCGCTTTGATAACGTCGAGGAAGGGGTCACCGTGGCCAAGCAGATTGATGAAGTTACGGGGCTCTCCACGCTGGTGGTGATTGATCCGAAACGGCGCGGTGTGGCGCAGGCCAAAGGCTTGCGTCCGCAGGTGAAGCTGCTGGATGACAGGAACAAGGAAGTGAAGATTGCGGGTACCGATCAACCGGTCAACATCACTTTTCAGATCGGCTCCATCATCACCGTGAAAGACGGACAGCAGGCAAGCGTAGGCGAAGTGCTGGCGCGTATTCCGCAGGAAACCAGCAAGACGCGCGACATCACCGGTGGTTTGCCGCGCGTTGCCGAGCTCTTTGAAGCGCGCTCACCGAAAGATGCCGGAGTGCTGGCGGAAGTGACCGGAACCGTGTCTTTCGGCAAGGATACCAAGGGCAAGCAGCGCCTGGTCATCACCGATCTCGACGGCGTGGCTCACGAATACCTGATCCCGAAGGACAAGCATGTGATGGCGCATGACGGCCAAGTGGTGAACAAGGGCGAAATGATCGTAGACGGCCCCGCCGATCCGCACGATATCCTGCGGCTGCTGGGTGTCGAAGCGCTGGCGCGTTACATCACCGATGAAGTGCAGGACGTCTACCGCTTGCAGGGCGTGAAGATCAACGACAAGCACATCGAAGTCATCGTGCGCCAGATGTTACGCCGGGTACAGATTGCGGATGCGGGCGACACTAACTTCATTCCCGGCGAGCAGGTTGAGCGCGCGGAAGTGCTGGAAGAAAGCGAGCGCGTGATCGCCGAGGACAAGAAACCCGCAACTTTCGAATACGTGCTGCTTGGCATCACCAAGGCGTCGCTTTCTACCGATTCCTTCATCTCCGCGGCTTCGTTCCAGGAAACCACCCGGGTGCTGACCGAGGCGGCAATCATGGGCAAGAAGGACGAATTGCGCGGCCTCAAGGAAAACGTTATCGTCGGCCGTCTGATTCCGGCAGGCAGCGGGCTTGCCTATCACAACGCTCGCCGCAAGCAAGCAGCCGCGGGGCTCACCGAAGGCGGCGAAGTGGGTGAAGAAGCCGCGAAAACAGCGCAAGACGCGGAGCATGCAGCTTGACATATAGCGAATAAGTCCATAAAATTCACAGACTTTTCGGGACGGCGCTAACCGCGCCGTCTGTATTTTTTAGGGGCGTAAGGTTAATGCCGACGGTCAACCAATTGGTGCGCGGGTCGAGAACCGCCAGGCGCGTGAAAAGCAAGGTTCCGGCGCTGGGTAATTCGCCGCAAAAACGCGGCGTGTGCACGCGCGTCTATACCACGACGCCGAAAAAGCCGAATTCCGCTTTGCGCAAGGTGGCTCGTGTACGGCTCACCAATGGTTTCGAAGTGACCAGTTACATCGGCGGTGAGGGACATAACCTGCAGGAACACTCG
>DATMDB010000229.1:0-4212 GCA_035558075.1 Burkholderiales bacterium | reverse complement strand
GGATAATGCCGGATTTCATCCAGCATCTCGGGAATGTCCCAGCAGTCGCTGCCATTGGTGACCCACAGCTGTGGGTTCACCTTGCGCAGATCAAAAGCTCTGGAATAACTGCGCAGCGTCAAGCGGCCTTTCTTGTTCGTGTACTCGTGAAAATACGACATCGCAAGCTCCCGCAGCGTGCGGTACACCGGGTCACGGTAGCGTAGCAGCGCATGATTGGTCTTGGAAATCGCGCCCCAGCAGCCGCGGCGGCGGAAAAGCGCGACTACATGATCAAAATCATGCACCGCCTTGAGGTCCAGCAAGAGCGGGGGCTCGCCGTGGATCCACAGGGTGCAAGCCGCGAGCATGGCCCCCTCGATGCAATGCGCGTGGTGCCGTCGCAGCACTTGGCGCACCGAAAGACAGGTGTCGCCCTTGCGTTCAAAGTTAGCCCGTAGCGAGCTGACAAAATCCTGGATTTTGTGCGGCGTGGAGAGCCGTTTGAGGATGGCGAACTCGGTCCTTGTTAGGCCGAGATCTTGGCGGTGCGCGGTGCGCATCTTCATTTTATTGGCTCGCACGGTACAATGCGGGCTTCACTTCAGCTTTTCCTGGTTGAGCTCGAGTGTCTTTACAAAGCGCGTGGCCAGCTGTGGCTGTGTCGCGTACTTGTCGAGATTCACTGGCATTGTCTTATCCAGGGCCTCGAGGCGGGCTGTTGGCGCAGGATGGGTCTTGAACATCAGCGCCAAGGCACTGTCCTGCGGGTTGATGTTTGCAAGCGTCTGCAGCACCAGCGGCAGCCCGTAGGGATCATAGCCCGCGCGCGCTGCGAGCACTACGCCGATGCGGTCCGCCTCGAATTCATCTTCCTTGTCGAGACCGCGCGCGTATAACTCGGTGCCGACGCCGGCGATTTTATTCAGCGCTTCGGTGTTCTTGCTGCTCTGGGTGGCGATTGACAGTGCGTCGGCAAGCAAACCCACCTGCGCGTTTTTCTGGATCGCCTTGAGATGGTGTTTTTTCAGCACATGCCCAATTTCATGCGCCAGCACACCGGCGAGCTCCGCCTCGCTTTT
Source organism: Burkholderiales bacterium (assembly GCA_035558075.1). Lineage (GTDB taxonomy): Bacteria > Pseudomonadota > Gammaproteobacteria > Burkholderiales > JAHFRG01 > JAHFRG01. The sequence goes on along the minus strand of DATMDB010000229.1, from coordinate 3,151 downwards.
CATATTCAAAAGCAGCCCTTTGGTGATAAATACATAGCCGCCGGGGGTGGCAAATGCGTTCACGTCATTGCTCTCGAGCACGCCGAAATGCCAATCCAGGTTCGGGCGCTCGCTTTGCTGTGCGACCCATCTGCCGACTTGGTTCACGTATTTCTGCACGTGCGCGTCCGGCATGAGCGGCGCTGCGCCGAGCAGATTGGAAGCCACGCCTGAGCCGATTTCCACCTCCTGTTTTTCATCAACCTCGCGAAGCTGGCTGGCATTGGTTACCAAGCTCTTGATTTTTCCTATATCCAACTGAAATGCCCGCGCTTGAAACGGCATGCTCAGCGCAAGCAGCAGAATAATGAGTCGTCTCATCGCTCACCTCCAAATGACGCCGGATTAGAGGATCCCGTTTTCTCTGTTTGCGATGGCTCGGGCAGATAATTGATTTGCTGTGCTCTGAGTTTGGCGTTGGCGGCGAATTTCTGCGCTTCAGCAGGATGGATTGTCAGTTGGCGCAGTTTTTCCAGTTCCTGCGGGTTGGGCCGGGCATTTTTCAGGTCGGCTTCTGAAAGACCTCTAACGCCGGTCGCTACCGTGACGCCGGTATTGCCGCTGCGCCCGAGATTGAGGAGCGATTTAAGGCCGCTATCGCCGCCTGTCGCGCGACCTTCGCCCGTACGCAGGCTGAGCAGGCGCACCCAGCCCTGCTGCTGCTCTTTCACCTGCAGCCAGGCACCTTGGCGTGAAATGATTTCCACCTTGGTTTTTTCCGGCAGGGTGGCGAGCGTCTTGGCATCGCTGAACGGCGCGTCTTTAAGCTCGGTGCTTCTCACCGTATAGCCGTATTCCACAGCATAGGCCGCCCCAACCTGCAGAAATAAAAAGATTATTGCCATAATCCGCACAGCTGCCTCCTCATGGCATTTTTTTCCTGGGCTCAAGCAGATTGACTTCCTGTGTCCGGCCTTTGACTTTATAAGAGCCGCGGTCAATAAAGTCAAACGCCTGGTTCGCTCGTTTTACGGTCTCGCTGGAGACCAGAATACGGCTCACCCCTTTGGTGAGGCCTTCGATGCGGCTCGCCAGGTTAACGGTATCGCCGATCACGGTGAAATCCAGCTTCTGTTCCGAACCGATAAAGCCGACCACCGCTGGCCCGCTGTGGATACCGATGCCGATATCGAAGTCTGCACCCAGCTCGGCCTTGAGCTGTTCCAGCACTTCGCTCATTTCCAGCGCCGCGTCGATCGCGTGTTGGGCGTGGTTTGGGTCGTCGAGCGGAGCGCCCCAAAATGCCATGATGGCATCGCCGATAAATTTATCCAAAGTGCCACCGTGGCGGAAGATGACTTCCACCTGCCTGCTGAAATAGCGGTTTAAGAGAGCTACGATTTCCTGCGGCGGACGGGTCTCGGAGAGCGCTGTGAAACCACGAATGTCGGAGAACAGCACGCTGATGTCGCGCATCTGACCACTTAGCGATTGCACGGTTTGGCCTTGGTCAACCAATTGCTTGACTACATGCGGGTCCAGAAAGCGGTTGAACATGCGCACCGCCTGCTCGCGCGCCCTGCGCTCCTTGAGATACGAATGAAGCGCAGCGGCGAAGTAGAAGAACCAGGCAAACGCCAGCGAAGAGAAAACTGGCAGCAGGTACCGGTAGCGGACCGCGAGGTAACTTGCGCCCAGCACGATCGCTGACGCCGGGACGAGAACGGCGCCGATTCGAAAAGGGCTCGAACGCGCGCGAAACCCGTTAAGCAGGGCGAGTACCAGCAGCACCGCCAGTAATGCAGGAATTGCATCTGGAGCACGCAGCATGTAGCCGTGGTTCTTGAGGTTGTCAATCGCAGTGGCGAGGATTTCCACTCCCGGGTAGAGACTGGCCACAGGCGTTGCGCGGATGTCGTGCATCCCGCTTGCGGTGGCGCCGACAATCACGATTTTGTTCTTGAATTCATGAGGGTCGCGCTGCGGCTTTTGCCTGCTGAAATCGGCATAGAGCTCCGCATAAGGGATGTGTTTGTAGGCAAAAGCACTGCCATGCCACCCAAGAATGATGCTCTGAGTATCTGGTAGGGTGTAATGCAAATCAGCGGCGAGACGTGCAGGCAACGATGGGATGCGCCAGCCGTAAGCTTGAATATAAAGATCGTATCTGCGGCCGATGCCATCCTTGTCCTCGTTGTAATTGATAGTGCCCGCGCGCCAGCTTGGTTTTTCCACTACCTGTGGCAAGAGCAGTGCTGCGGTGGCTTCAGGATCGGCTCCCGGGGTCGGCAGCAGGCCAAGCGGCTCGGCCACCGATTTCAGTTTTACCCGTTGTGTATCGTCTTCATGCTCGAGGCGCAGCATCGGAAAATACACGTTGCGGGTTTGGCGTATTGCCTTGTTGAAATACGCGTCGTCTTCGGGACGATAAACGTCGGACTCGGAAAACAGGATGTCAAAGACAATGGCTTTGGGTTGCTGTTTTTCAATACCCTCAACCAGCTCACCGTGAACAGACCTTGGCCAAGGCCAGTTACCGGCAACATCCACCATTGCCTCCATGCTGTTATTGTCGATATCCACAATCACGATGTCGGGATCGGGGCTACGCGAGAGCGCTTGAGTTCTTACAAAGAAATCAGATACGCGGTTATCCAGGGAGAGCAGAGCGCGAAAGCCGGAGAATTCGATTGCGATGGCAAAGAGCGTTACCAGCGCGATGAGATTAAGGGGATCGTTAAAGAAGCGCCGCATGCGGCACGTGTTACAAACCCAGCCGTTGCCAGATGGTGCTGGCCAGGCCGGCTTGGTTCAAAGTATAGAAGTGCAGGCCAGGCGCACCGTTCGAAAGCAGGTGGTCGCAGAGCTGAGTGACCACATCGAGCCCGAAGGCGCGGATGGATGCAGTGTCGTCGCCAAAGCCCTCCAGTTTCTTGCGGATCCAGCGCGGAATTTCCGCGCCGCAGTTATCGGAAAAGCGCGCGAGCTGCGCGAATTTATTAATAGGCATAATGCCCGGAACAATCGGCAGGTTGAGGCCGAGCGCTTCGCATTCGTCAACGAAGCCGTAATAGCTGTCGGCGTTGAAGAAATACTGGGTAATTGCGGAATTAGCGCCGGCTTCCATCTTGCGCTTGAAATTGCGGATATCCTCCTGGGCAGAGCGCGCCTG
>DATMDB010000228.1:0-5477 GCA_035558075.1 Burkholderiales bacterium | reverse complement strand
TTGTCGGCATAGACAACGCGCGCTTCAAAAAACCGGTTTCGGTCGGAGACCAGCTGCTGCTTCACGCTACCCTTTTGCGCCATATCAAGGGGTTCTGGAAGTTCACCGTCGAGGCCAAGGTCGGCAATGAAGTAGTCACCGAAGCCGAGCTGATATGTGCCGTGCGGGCGCGATGATCCATTCGACAGCAATTGTTCACCCCGGCGCAAAGCTCGCCCCGGACGTCGAGGTGGGAGCATATACCATCATCGGCGACGAAGTGGAAATCGAGTCTGGCACATGGATCGGTCCACACGCGGTAATCCAGGGGCCGACCCGCATCGGCGCCAAAAACCGCATATTCCAATTTGTCTCTCTCGGCGAGATCCCACAGGATAAAAAATACGGCGGGGAAGCGACTCGGCTCGAAATCGGCAATGGCAACACCATCCGCGAGTTTTGCACTTTCAATCGCGGCACGGTGCAGGACGTGGGCATCACCCGGGTCGGCGACGACAATTGGATCATGGCTTATGTGCACTTGGCGCATGACTGCCAGATCGGCAACCACACCATTTTCGCCAATAACGTGCATCTGGCCGGCCATATTCATGTAGGCGATTATGCAGTGCTCGGTGGATTCGTAGGCATTCATCAGTTTTGCCATATCGGCGCCCACAGCATGCTGGGCGCCGGAAGCATTGTGAGACAAGACGTTCCCCCCTACGTCACTGCTTCCGGAAACATCGCCAAACCTCACGGCATTAATTCCGAAGGGCTGAAGCGGCGCGGATTCGCAGCCGATGCCATAGCCGGCATCAAGCGCGCTTACAAGACCTTGTACAAATCCGGGCTAACACTGGACGAAGCGAAACGGGAAATTGCAGGAGAGCTGCCACAATGCCCTGAGCTGGGCGTACTGGTCGAATTTCTTGAACAAAGCCAGCGCGGGGTCATCCGCTAATATTGCCCAATGCTCGCGCATCAAACCCGCCCCAGTATCGGAATAGTTGCTACTGAAGCTTCAGGCGACCAACTCGGCAGCCACCTCATCTGCGCCCTGAAAATCCACCTGCCCCAAGCGCAATATACTGGTATTGGCGGGCCTAAAATGCAGGCGATGGGAATGCATTCGCTTTTTCCCATGGAAAAGCTTGCGGTGCATGGTTATATGGAAGTCTTGCGGCGTCTGCCGCAAATCGCCTGGATCCGCCACAAGCTATGCAATTACTTCTTGCAGCACCGCCCGCACCTTTTGATCGGGGTGGACTCGCCTGACTTCAATCTCGGCTTGGAGGAAAGACTTAAAAAACGCGGCGTTCCCACGATTCATTATGTAAGCCCTGCAATCTGGGCTTGGCGCGGTGAGCGCATTCATAAGATCAAGCGCGCTGTATCGCACATGCTGGCATTATTTCCTTTCGAGCCACCCCTATACGAGAAAGCCGGAATACCGGTGACTTATGTCGGCCACCCGCTTGCCGAAGTGCTGCCGGATGTGCCCGACCGCGCAGCAGCCAGGGAGCAAATGCGGCTGCTGCCTAACGCCAAAGTCATCGCGCTGTTGCCGGGGAGCAGACAAAATGAATTGCATTACATGGCGGACACCTTTATTGCGACCGCAAAGCTCATCTCGCAGGCGCTCGCAGGTGTGCATTTTTTAGTGCCGTTGCTCAGCCGTGAGACCCATGACCAGTTTAAAAACGCCTTGTACCGCAACCAAGCGCAGGATTTGCCGCTGACTATATTATTTGGCCACGCGCACCACGCATTGACTGCTGCTGATGTAGCGCTAGTGGCTTCAGGTACCGCCACGCTGGAAGCGCTCCTTCTCAAATGTCCCATGGTCGTCACCTACAAGGCCAATGGCCTCAGCGTTCGCATTGTCAAGAACAAGTACTACTTGCCTTTCGTAGGACTGCCCAACATTTTGGCGGGCGAATTCATCGTTCCGGAAATCCTGCAAGGCGACGCGACCCCAGAAAACCTGTCGCAAGCTCTGCTTAATTTTCTTACCGATGAGACGGTGACGGAAAGGCTGCGCAGGAAATTCAGCGCCATTCACGCCGTGTTGAAGCAAAATACGGGAGAGCGTGCAGCGCTGGCCATATTGCCGTATCTTGAAAGCCAGGGGGTGGCAAGTGAGCCAAGGGCTGATCTGCGGGGTGGATGAAGCAGGGCGGGGGCCGCTTGCCGGCCCGGTATTTGCCGCCTGCGTAGTGTTGAATCCACAGAGCAAGATCACCGGCCTGGCCGATTCGAAGCAATTGAGCGCTGCGAGACGCGAGCAACTCGCTTCGGAAATCAAGTGCTGCGCGCTCGCTTGGGCAATCGCCTCGGCAAGCGTGGAAGAAATTGACCGGTTAAATATCTTGCAAGCCAGCTTGCTTGCGATGCAGCGCGCCGTAGAAAATCTTTCCTTGGAACCCGCTGAAGCGTTGGTTGACGGCTTGTATTGCCCGCGGCTCAAATTTCCGGCGCGCGCCATCGTCAAGGGGGACTGTAGAATTCCCGTAATCATGGCGGCCTCGATTCTGGCTAAAACCGCGCGGGATGCAGAAATGCTTGCACAGCACCTGCATTTTCCGCAATATGGTTTTGACCGCCACAAAGGTTATCCGACTTCGCAGCATCTTGCGGCATTGCAAGCTCATGGCATATGTGCAATTCATCGCCGCAGCTTTGCGCCGGTGAAAGCTCTTGTTAAGGCAGGCGCGTAAATTATGGCTGTAACCAGGCTTTTGCACGTTTTAGGGGTTGTAGTATGGGTGGGCGGAATGTTTTTTGCCTACCTAGCATTGCGCCCAGTCGTAGCGCGGCAGTTCGAGCCGCCACAAAAGCTGAAACTGTGGCAGGGCGTGTTGCAGCGTTTCTTTTTCTGGGTATGGCTCGCGGTGGCGCTGATTCTCAGCAGCGGCTTATACATGATGTGGCAATTGGGCGGTATGAGCGCGCCTCCGCATGTCCACGCGATGATGCTGATAGGCATTGTCATGATGCTGATTTTCGCGCAAGTGTATTTCGCGCCGTTTCGCCGCTTGCAGCGCTCAATCGCGGCACAAGACTGGACAAGCGCAAGTGCCGCGCTGAACCAGATTCGCATCATGGTCGCAATTAATTTGACCTTGGGCCTGATCAACATCGCAGTGGCTGTCCTCGGCCAAGTCACTGCAGTCTGATATCCTTCAGGAGCTTCTCAAGACTTGCCGCTTCGCGCTTTTCCTGCACTAACGGCAAGCGCGCCGCGCATTGTTTTTTGAGTGCAGCGCGAAAAGCTTGTTCAGTCTCCAGCCGTTGCAGCAGCATGGCGAGCTTGCGTTCGTCCTCGACTGGGAAATAGCCGTTATAGTTTTCCCCCAGCATGCCGATGTTCCCTGGAATGTACGACGCGATCACCGGCACGCGTGTCGCCAGCGCTTCCGAAATCACGTTGGCGCCGCCTTCCATGCGCGAGCTGATGACCATGGCGCGGCAGCGCGCAAGCCGCTTGCGCACCTGCCAGTGCGGGATTTCTCCCACCCAGCGGTAACGCGGCTCACGTTCCATCCACTGCAGCGCTTGTCTTTCCATTTCAGCGTTCATAGCTTGCCCCATGTGGCAAATGCGGATGCGGGAGCTTTGCGGCAAATAGCTCAGCGCCATGGCGCAGCGGAACGGGTCTTTTTCCTCGCGCAAATGGCCGATTACAGCAATTTCAAATTGATTTCTCAGCGGCGTTGAAGGTTTGGCAGGCTTGGCGGATTGATAGATAACACGTGTTTTTTTCCGTGCATCCGCTGCAAGCTCCCGTAAAGCCATTTCCTGAAGTGCGACAATGCGGGTTGCCAATCGCAGCGATTCCTGAGCGGATGCGTCGGTTCTTATATCGCGGTACAAATCAGTGCCGGTAAGGCATACCACCAAGGGCGCCTGCGGCATGCGGCTGACAAAGCGTTTGATCGAGTCATGGCTCTTGCGCGCATGCAAAGCAATCAGCAGATCGGCTGGGCGCTCATCCCACGTGGTTTGAACCCGTACATGGTGGCCGGACTGCCTCAGGAAACGCCCCCATCTATGCGCGGTATTGCGATTGCCGCCCAGGGCAGGCGCTGCAGCAGGAGTGATGATGACGATGTTCACGCGCATATAAACTTGTAATAATAGGGGAACCACAGGGATGTCTAAACTATATCAGAAGGCACGGAACACGATGAGTGCACCTTTATCTCGCCAGGAGACGGATCTCTGCAAGCAGTTGCGCGACGCCAGAGAACGCGCCTTGGCGCTGGTTGGCGATCTCAACGGCAAGCAATGGCTCGGGCCGAAGCTCGCTATCGTCAACCCGCCGTTGTGGGAGATTGGGCATTTCGGTTGGTTCCAGGAATACTGGTGTCTGCGTTACAACGGGTCTGCGGCGCTGTCCCCGTCCATCCTGCCGCATGCCGACGCACTTTATGATTCGGCCACGGTTGCGCACGACACGCGCTGGGACTTGCCGTTACCCAGCCTCGATCAGACGCTTGCCTACCTGGAAGAGGTATTGCAACGCGTCCTCGACAAATTGCAGCGGGCGGATCGCGCCCACGATTATTTTGCGCAGCTTGCGCTGTTTCATGAAGACATGCACGGAGAGGCGCTTTACTACACCCGCCAAACGCTCGGTTATTCCAAGCCCGAGTTTGCCTGCGCTCCCCAAATTGCGAATACAGAAAGTGATTTCATGAAAGATGTAACGATATCCGCGGGAACCATGATGCTGGGTGCAACACCTCAGGATGGGTTTGTATTCGATAATGAAAAATGGGCGCACGAAATTGAAGTCAAGCCTTTCCGGATCTCGCGCACCGCGGTGAGCAACGACGAATTCGTCTCATTCGTAGGCGATGACGGCTACCAGCGCCGTGAACTGTGGTCGGAACAGGGCTGGCGGTGGAGGCAAGTCGCGCATGCGGACGCCCCGGCGTATTGGGTCAAAAAAGACGGCGTATGGTTGTTGCGCCATTTCAATGAATGGGTTTTACTGCCGCCCCACAACGCAGTGATCCACGTCAACTGGTTTGAGGCGGAAGCATATTGCCGTTGGGCTAAACGGCGTCTCCCCACCGAGGCGGAATGGGAAATGGCAGCGGCAACGGCGCCCGGCAACACCGCGCTCAAGCGACGCTACCCCTGGGGAAACGATCAGCCTGCTGGCAAACATGCCAACCTTGACGGCTTCACCGCGGGCAGCGCTCCCGTTAATGCTTTTCCGGAAGGTGACAGTGCGTGGGGTTTAAGGCAAATGATGGGTAATGTCTGGGAATGGACTTCCGACTGGTTTCTGCCTTACGCCGGGTTCGTAGCCGATCCTTACAAGGAATATTCCGAACCGTGGTTCGGCAACCATAAAATACTGCGCGGCGGATGCTTCGCCACGCGCGCGAGGCTGTTGCGAAACAGCTGGCGTAATTTTTATACGCCGGATCGGCGCGACGTGTTCAGCGGTTTCCGCACCTGCGCTATCGAGCCGCAATAACAGG
>DATMDB010000227.1:0-2067 GCA_035558075.1 Burkholderiales bacterium | reverse complement strand
GCAGCGTGGAAAAACTCCTTTATCTGCCGGAAGCGCACACCGATTTTTTGCTCGCGGTGATCGCCGAAGAGCTTGGCTTCGCAGGTGTCGCCGTGGTCATCGTACTATTTGCCTGGCTGGTGACGCGGGCGTTTGCCATCGGCCGCCAAGCGGCCTGTCTGGAGCGCTATTTTGCCGCGCTGGTGGCTCAAGGCGTCGGCGTCTGGCTCGCTGTGCAGGCGATTATCAATATCGGGGTCAACATGGGTGTGCTGCCCACCAAGGGCCTGACCTTGCCTCTGATGAGCTTTGGCGGCAGCGGCATGGTAGCAAACTGTATTGCGATTGCCTTGCTGCTGCGGGTGGATTCGGAAAATCGCCAGCTCATGCGGGGGAAACCCGTATGAGCGGGCAGATTTCGGTGAAGGCTAACGTTCGTGCAACTAACGTTACGCCGAAACCAAAATCAATGTTGATGCGGGGGAAGCCGGTATAAATGAGCCGCACGATTTTGATTATGGCGGGAGGCACCGGCGGCCATGTGTTTCCGGGACTGGCGGTGGCGGAGTTTTTCAGGCAGCAGGGATGGCGCGTGGTGTGGTTGGGCACGCACACAGGCATGGAGGCGAAGCTGGTTGCACAACGGGGTTATGACATGGCGTGGGTGAGCTTCTCGGGAGTGAGAGGAAAAGGCGCACTGCGTTTTTTGCTGCTGCCGCTGCAGCTTCTGCTGGCGTTCTGGCAGTCTGCCCGCGCGATATTCAGCCACCGACCGGATGTGGTTCTGGGAATGGGTGGCTATGGCGCTTTCCCGGGCGGCATGATGGCGTCATTGCTAAACAAACCGCTGGTGATCCACGAACAGAATTCGATAGCCGGGTTGACTAACAAAGTACTGTCGAAACTTGCTGACAAAGTGCTGGTGGCTTTCCCCGATGCATTTGGCGCGGCAAAACCTGCCAATCAAATATTCACCGGAAATCCGGTGCGCAGCGACATCGCCGCCGTCGCGCCTCCGGAAGCACGCTATGGCAGTCGCACGGGAAATTTGCGCCTGCTGGTGTTGGGCGGAAGCCTGGGTGCGCAAGTTCTTAACGAAATAGTGCCGCAGGCGCTGGCGCTGTTGTCAGCTGAGGAACGCCCACTGGTTACTCACCAGTCGGGCGCACAACACTTTGCCGCGCTCAAGCAGGAATATGCACGCGTGGGTGTCGAGGCAAGGGTTGAAGCGTTTATCGAAAACATGGCGCAGTGCTATGCGGAATCAGATTTGGTGGTCTGCCGTGCCGGCGCGCTCACCATTGCCGAAATTGCGGCGGCTGGAATCGCCAGCATCCTGGTGCCGTACCCGCACGCGGTGGACGATCACCAGATGCACAACGCGCGCTTTCTCGCCGACCGCGGTGCGGCATGGTTGCTGCCGCAAAGCGCATTGAATCCGCGCGCACTCGCCGACCTGTTGCGGGAACTTACTCGCGAGAAATTGCTGCAAATGGCGCTGCGCGCCCGTGAGCTTGGCAAACTGGATGCAACGCAATTGGTGGCGCAGCAGTGCATGGAGCTCGCGAGATGATTGAGATTTTTAACCGCGGAGACGCTGAGACGCTGGGAAAAACAAAACTTTTTAGGTCTCGGTGTTTTGTAATCGAAGTGAAAAAGAAAGACCTGTTCCTCGCAACTTCAAGCGCCCGGAAATTTGCAGAGGAAACTCTGCGTCTCAGCGTTGAGGATATTTTATGCGGCATAAGGTCAAGCACGTGCATTTCGTCGGCGGAGGCGGGGCTGCCATGAGCAGGGAGCAGGGGCCCGCCGCCGTTGGGGCTACGGGATGCGACCGGCCGCGAGTGGCACCGGCCGCCGATAGCGTGATGTTAATTGATCGGAACCATCTGCGATGAGGCACAAGGTGAAGCATGTGCATTTTGTCGGCGGAGGCGGGGCTGCCATGAGCAGGGAGCAGGGACCCGCCGCCGATGGGGCTACGGGATGCGACCGGCCGCGAGTGGCACCGGCCGCCGATAGCGTGATGTTAATTGATCGGAACCATCTGCGATGAGGCACAAGGTGAAGCATGTGCATTTTGTCGGC
>DATMDB010000226.1:0-4491 GCA_035558075.1 Burkholderiales bacterium | reverse complement strand
CCCCGGTGCCAGCGCCACCAGCATGCCGTGAAGCAGAATGGAAAACACCAAGGCCGCGACGATGCGCGGCTGCCGGTACCATTCGACTTGGAAATACGCGCTAATCACAGGACGGCCAAGTGCAAAAGCTGAAAGATACTGCAAGGTTAGTGCAAACCACGCGCTTAGGCAATTCACCTCTTATAAACTCATGAAAATCATGAGCCGCGATTGGTGATTTTTCCGATGTGAATCAAACGGCGGTAGACCACAATAAATGCGGAATCTCGGGCTGGAAGCATACCCAAGGCTTAAGATTTCGCCAGGCGATGCCATCCTGGCCTGAGTCCAAAAACTTTAGGAGATTAACATGAAGTGGAGCAAACCTGAGTTTAGCGATTTGCGTTTTGGCTTCGAAGTCACGATGTATATTGCTAATCGGTAATTCAAGTCCGTCCCGGAGGCTCCGGAAACGGGGCTTCCGGTTTCCCCGTTTGACTTTCACCTGCTAGAATTTACAACTTATGAGTTCGAATCGAATATCCTGCGATTAAAATCCTTTCCTATCAGCCCCGCCATAAAACATGAAAATTCGCGTGCTTGGCGCCGCCGCCGGCGGCGGGTTTCCACAATGGAACTGCAACTGCCCTAATTGCGACGGCGTGCGCAGGGGCAAGATCAAAGCCAAGCCGCGCACCCAGTCCTCCATCGCGATCAGCGAAAACAACCTGGACTGGATACTATTCAACGCTTCGCCGGACATTCTCGCGCAGCTAAAAGCATTCCCCGCGTTGCAGCCGGCGCGCGCTATCCGCGACACCGCGATCACGGCGATTATTTTGATCGACAGCCAGATTGACCATACCACCGGCTTGTTGATGCTGCGCGAAGGAAAACCCCTGGAAATCTACTGCACCGAGATGGCGCATGAAGATCTCACCACCGGGAATCCGTTGTTCAATATTCTCGGACACTATTGCACGGTCAACTGGCACAAACTGCCCACTCACAACGACAACGGCTTCAGCGTGATCGGCGCGCAGCACTTGCTCTTTACCGCGGTGCCGCTCAAAAGCAAAGCGCCCCCCTATTCCCCGCACCGCAATAATCCCCACGAGGGCGACAATATCGGCGTGCGAATTGAAGACACGCGCACCGGCAAAACGCTGTTTTACGCTCCCGGCCTCGGTAAAATCGAACCGCATCTCGAACCCTTTTTGAAAAATGCCGACTGCCTTCTCGTGGATGGCACCTGCTGGACCAACGATGAACTGATCCGGCTGGGAATCTCCAAGCAGAGTTCGCGCGATATGGGGCATCTGCCGCAAAGCGGTGATGGCGGCATGATCAACGTGCTGAAGCCACTCACCAAGCCGCGCAAGATTCTTATCCACATCAACAACACCAATCCTATTCTCAACGAAGAGTCGCGCGAACGCGCCGAACTCACCGCCAATGGTATTGAAGTGGCGTATGATGGGATGGAGATAGATTTATGAAATCGGGAAACCCTACCGCAGAGACGCTGAGACGGAGAGCAAGTCCAAATCAAAGGCGGGTAAGGATTTTCTCCGTGCCTCTGCGCGTCTGCGGTTCAAGTTTTTAGGAACCAATAAATGGGCGCAACGGAAAAATTACCCTGGAGTAAAGATGAATTCGAGAGGCAGTTGCGCGCCAAGGGCGATCGTTACCATGTACACCATCCGTTCCAGATGGCGATGAACAGCGGCAAGTTGAACCGCGAGCAAATACAGGGCTGGGTGTGCAACCGCTTTTATTACCAGATCAGCATTCCCCAGAAAGACGCCGCCATTCTTTCCAATTGCCCCGACCGCGAAATCCGGCGCGAGTGGATCAAACGCATTATTGACCACGACGGCACGCAAGGCGACGAAGGCGGGATTGAAGCATGGATTAAGCTCGGCGAGGCGGTAGGCCTGAAGCGCAAAGACATCACTTCGCTAGAATATGTGCTGCCGGGGGTGCGTTTTGCAGTGGATGCCTATGTGAACTTTGCGCGCGCGCGCCCGTGGCAGGAAGCGATTTGCTCCTCGCTCACCGAACTGTTTGCCCCGGAAATCCACAAGAACCGCCTTGCTGGCTGGCCGCAGCATTACCCCTGGATTGACCAGGAAGGATACCAGTATTTTCGCAATCGGCTGGCGCAGGCGCGCCGCGATGTGGAGCATGGCCTGGCATTCACCCTGGAATACTTCAAGACCCGCGAACAACAGCAACGCGCCCTGGAAATCCTGCAATTCAAGCTGGACGTGCTGTGGTCAATGCTGGACGCGATGCAAATCACCTATTGCAAGACGGAAATCAAATGATGGCCGAGCGCATGAAGCTGACTCTCCAGGACGTGGTGCAGCTGCAACGGCAATTCCGCCTGCAATGGGAGCAGGCACAGCAGGCCTACGTGCTGCTCTACCCCGAAGGCATGGTCAAGCTCTCGCAGAGCGCGGGTGAGATACTGAAACGCATTGACGGCAAACTTCCCATCGCTGATGTTGTCAAAAACCTGGAGCAGGCATTTCCCGGCGCCGACCTGCGGCAGGATGCATTGAATTTTTTAGAGGTGGCTTATGAACACGGCTGGATCCGCCCCAAGCAAGCAAGCTAAACCCGTCGGCAACCCTCTGTGGCTGCTCGCTGAAATCACTTACAAGTGTCCGCTGCACTGCGTTTATTGCTCCAACCCGATAGATTACACGCGCTACGGCACGGAGCTCTCAACCGATGACTGGCTGCGCGTGCTGCGGGAATCGCGCGAGCTGGGCGCAACCCAACTGGGATTTTCCGGCGGTGAGCCGCTGGTGCGCAATGATTTGGAAATCCTCATTGCGGAAGCCAGAAAGCTCGGTTACTACAGCAATCTGATTACGTCCGGCATCGGCATGAATGAAAAGCGCATCGCCGCCTTCAAAGAAGGCGGGCTTGATCACATCCAGCTCTCGTTTCAGGATTCCACCCGCGAGCTCAACGATTTTCTGGGCAGCACCCGCACTTTCGACATCAAGATGAAAGTGGCCAAGCTCATCAAACAATACGAATATCCGATGGTGCTGAACGTGGTGCTGCACCGGCAGAACATCGAGCATATCCAGCAAATCCTCGACATGGCGGAACAGTTCGGCGTCGAATATCTGGAGCTTGCCAATACTCAGTATTATGGCTGGGCCTTGCTTAACCGCGACCATCTTTTGCCCTCGCGCGAGCAACTGGAACGCGCCGAGGCGATTGTGAACCGTTTCCGCGAAAAGATCGGCGACAAGATGCGCATCTACTTCGTGGTGCCCGATTATTACGAGAACCGCCCCAAGGCATGCATGAACGGCTGGGGCTCGGTATTCATCACCATCACCGCAGACGGCGTGGTGCTGCCCTGCCATGAAGCACGCATGCTGCCGGGGCTTACGTTCCCCAATGTGCGCGAAGCCAACATGAAATGGATCTGGTATGATTCGCCGGCATTCAATACCTACCGCGGCGATGAATGGATGAAAGAGCCATGCCGCAGTTGTCCGGAAAAAACCAAGGACTTCGGCGGCTGCCGCTGCCAGGCTTACATGCTCACGGGGGACGCGCGTAACGCCGATCCGGTGTGCGATTTATCGCCGCTTCACGAAGTAGTGGTGAACGCCGTCGCCAAAGCACAGCAGGCCCGGATTAAACCGGCCACTACGCGCCCCATCCTTTTCCGCGACGATAAAAACTCGCGCGCCTTGAGCAAGAGCGCCGCTGTGCGGCCATGATGCGTGACATCGTCAACGCATCGCTCGCTATTCGCACAGAAGGGCTGACCAAGCGCTACGGCAATACGCTTGCCGTGGATGGATTAAACCTCGACATTCCCGCCGGCCAGTTCTTCGGCCTGTTGGGCCCTAACGGCTCAGGCAAGACCAGCGCCATTCATATGCTGAGCACGCTGATCAGCCCTACTCAGGGAACCGCGCAGGTGGCCGGGCACGATGTCAGGCGCGAGGGCCTCCAGGTGCGCGCGGCGATCGGCGTGGTGTTTCAGGAATCCGCCCTGGACCGCACCTTGTCAGTCGCGGAAAACCTGCGTTTCGCCGGACTGCTGCACAACCTTTCTGTCGCTCAAATCAAAGAGCGCAGCAGCGAGCTGCTTGAGCTCTTCGGCCTGGAGGAAAAACGCGATCAGCCGGTGGGAGAGCTTTCCGGAGGCCAGCGCCGTGCGCTCGACATCGCGCGCGGCGTGATCCACCGGCCACAGATCCTGTTCCTGGACGAACCCACCATCGGGCTGGACGTTCCCAATCGCCGCAACATCTGGCGCTTCATCGAACGCCTGCGCGTAGAACTCAACGTGACGGTGTTTCTTACCACCCACTACCTGGAAGAAGCGGTGGACTGCGACAAGGTGGCGTTCATCAAACAAGGGCGCATCGTCAAAATCGGTCCCCCGCATGATTTGATTGACAGCCTGGGGGCATACATCATCGAGATCGAAGGCGAAAACTTAAGCGCATTGATCGCAAGCCTGTCTCC
>DATMDB010000225.1:0-2839 GCA_035558075.1 Burkholderiales bacterium | reverse complement strand
CGCGCCAGCGCCAGCATCTGCTGCTCGCCGCCAGAAAGCCGCATGCCCGGGCTGTTCTTGCGCTCGGCGAGATTGGGAAACATTTTATAAATTTCCGCGACGGGCATACCGCCCTCTCCAACCGCCGGCGGCAAAAGCAAGTTTTCCTCGCAAGAGAGGCTGGCAAAAATCCCGCGCTCCTCGGGACAATAACCCAGGCCCAAATGCGCAATCTGGTGCGAGGGCAGGCGAATCGATTCCAAACCGTTTACCTTTATAGAACCGGTGCGTCTGCCCACCAGGCCGAGAATGGCTTTCAGTGTCGTCGTGCGCCCGGCGCCATTGCGCCCGAGCAGCGTAATCAACTCGCCTCGAGTCACCGAAAAATTCACTCCATGCAGGATGTGCGACTCGCCATAATACGCATGCAGGTCTTTGACGTGTAGCAATTCGCCGTTCGCAAGTACGCTAGACATGGGCGCTCCCGACATAGGCTTCGAGCACCTGCGGATTTTTTGAGACTTCTTCGTAGGGCCCTTCCGCCAGCACTGAGCCACGCTGCAGCACCGTGATGGTATCGGATAAATTTTCGACCACACTCAAATTGTGTTCCACCATCAGGATGGTGCGGTTCGCCGAAACTTTTTTTATAAGCTCTGTCACGCGGCCTACGTCTTCATGGCCCATGCCCTGGGTCGGCTCATCGAGCAGCATCATCTCCGGTTCCATGGCCATCGTGGTGGCAATTTCAAGCGCACGCTTTCTGCCGTAAGGAAGCTCCACGGTGATCGTCGAGGCAAACGTACCGAGGTCAACCGCCTCCAACAATGCCATCGCGCGGTCATTCAGCGCATCCAGCGTTTTCTCCGAGCGCCAGAAATGGAATGAAGTGCCAAGCTTGTGCTGCAGCGCTATGCGTACGTTTTCCAGAACGGTGAGATGCGGAAACACTGCGGAAATCTGGAATGAACGAATGATGCCGTGCCGCGCGATTTGCGCCGGTTTTTCCCGGGAGATATCGGTACCGTTGAAAACGATTCGGCCGTTGGTGGGAGCTAAAAATCGGGTAAGCAAATTGAAGACTGTGGTCTTGCCGGCGCCGTTGGGTCCAATCAAAGCATGAATGCTGCCGCGCTTGATTTTCAGACCAATATCTTTAACCGCAACAAAACCTTTGAATTCCTTGGTGAGGTTGTGCGTTTCCAATATATATTCGCTGCTCATCGCCAATCCGCTGTTTTTCGGGCAGTGTGAACCGGTGGGCCGACTTTATCAGAATAAGCCGAGGAAGTCTTTGTTACCCCAAACAAAGTATAGAGAAGTATGCCGGCCAGCGCCAATCAAGGTGACGTAACGACACACTTCGGGCAATGCTTATTCAATCGCTGAAGCCGACTTGGCGCGTTCGCGCAGCACGAATTTCTGTATTTTGCCAGTCGAGGTCTTGGGCAGCGCGCCGAATATCACCTTCTTTGGCACCTTGAAGCGCGCCATGTGGTTGCGGCAGTGTTCGATGATTTCCTGCTCGGTCGCTGTTGCGCCCTCTTTCAGCTCCACAAACGCGCACGGTGATTCGCCCCATTTGGAATCCGGCTGCGCCACTACCGCCGCCGCCATCACCGCAGGATGGCGGTAAAGCATATCTTCCACTTCCAGCGAGGAGATATTTTCACCACCGGAAATAATAATGTCTTTGGAGCGGTCCTTGATTTTCACGTAGCCGTCAGGCTGCATCACCGCCAGATCGCCGGAATGGAACCATCCTCCCTTGAACGCCTCCGAGCTTGCCTGGGGGTTCTTGAGATAGCCTTTCATGGTGATGTTGCCGCGAAACATGATCTCGCCCATCGTCTGCCCGTCCCACGGCACGGGCTGCATGGTTTCGGCATCCATCACCGTCATTCCTTCCTGCATGCTATAACGCACGCCTTGCCTGCCGTTGCGCTCAACACGCTCGGAAATATTGAGCTGCTCCCACTCGGGATGCTTGGAGCAGACCGAGGCCGGTCCGTAGGTTTCAGTGAGCCCATACACATGAGTGATATTGAAACCCAGCCGTTCCATGCCCTCAATCATCGCTGCAGGCGGCGCCGCCGCCGCAACCAGGCCGCTGACGCTATGGTTGATGCCGGCTTTAAACTCGGCGGGAGCGTTGATCAGCATGCTGTGCACCATCGGCGCGCCGCAATAATGCGTCACCTTGTGCCGGCGGATTGCATGGAGTATCAGCTTGGCTTCCACGCGGCGCAGGCACACACTGGTGCCGGCATTCGCCGCCATGGTCCAGGGAAAGCACCAGCCGTTGCAGTGAAACATCGGCAGCGTCCACAGATATACCGAATGGCGCGGCATATCCCAATCCATGATGTTGCTTACTGCATTGAGGTACGCACCGCGATGATGGTACACCACGCCCTTGGGATTGCCGGTAGTGCCGGAAGTGTAGTTGAGCGAAATCGCATCCCATTCATCTTCGGGAAGCGACCAGACGAAATCCGGATCGCCGGTTTCAAGGAATGCTTCGTAATCCATCGCACCCAATAGCTCGCCGCCTTTATACTCGGGGTCGTCAACACCAATCACCAGCGGTTTTTCATCCAGCTTGGCGAGCGCCTCGGCGGCAGTCGCGGAAAACTCGCGGTCGGTAATCAGCACTCTGGCCTCGCCGTGCCTGAGCATGAAGGCAATCGTTTCCGCGTCGAGCCGGGTATTCAGTGTATTCAACACTGCGCCCGACATCGGCACGCCGAAATGCGCTTCGAACATCGGAGGAATGTTGGGCAGCATCACCGCCACCGTATCGCCGGTACCCACGCCGCGCTTTGCCAGAGCGGAAGCCAGACGCCGGCAGCGCGCGTAA
>DATMDB010000224.1:0-3920 GCA_035558075.1 Burkholderiales bacterium | reverse complement strand
TGGTCGCCTGCTTCGCGCAAGGGTTTGAGGCTCGCTTGCTGTGCTTGCGCTTCGTCGTCTCCGATGATCACGGCAAAGCGCGCGCCGCTTGAGTCGGCTCTTTTCATCTGCGACTTGAAGCTGCCGCCGCCGCAATGCAGTATCACGCGAATTCCGCAGCCGCGCAGTTCCTCCGCAACCTGAAGCGCGAATTTATCAGCCGCTTCGCCTTGATGCACCAGATAAGCGTCCGCAGGCTGCGCGGCGGGGGCGCTGCCCTGCAACAGAGCCAGCAGGCGTTCGACTCCCATTGCGTAGCCACAAGCGGGCGCGGATTTGCCGCTTAATTGCTCCACCAGGCCGTCAAAACGGCCGCCCGCGCACACGCTGCCCTGCGCGCCCAGTTTACCGGTCACCCATTCGAATACGGTCAGATTGTAGTAATCCAGCCCGCGCACCAAGCGCGGGGCGATTTCAAAAGCAATCCCGGCGTGGCGCAGCAGCGCTTGCAGCCCTTCGAAGTGCTCGCGGGAGGCCTCATCGAGATCGTCAAGCAGACGCGGCGCGCCGGCGATGACGGGCTGCAATGCGGGATCCTTGCTGTCCAGCACCCGCAGCGGGTTTCTTTCCACGCGTTTGCGCACCGACTCGTCCAGTTTGTCCCCAAACGCGGCAAGATATTTTTTCAAGCGCTTGCGGTAGCGCGCGCGGCATTCCACGCTACCCAGCGTGTTGATTTGCAGTTTGATATCCCGCAAGCCCAACTTGCTCCACAGTCGCGCGCACATGATGATGTGCTCGGCGTCAATGTCCGGGCCGGGATAACCCAGCGCTTCGACCCCCACCTGGTGAAACTGGCGGTAGCGCCCCTGTTGCGGGCGTTCGTGTCGGAACATCGGCCCCGTATAATAAAGTCGCTGCGGGCCCGGATAAAGCAAATTGTGTTGCACCACGGCGCGCACGCATGACGCCGTGCCTTCCGGGCGCAGGGTCAGACTCTCTCCGCTCAACTGGTCGGTAAAGGTGTACATTTCCTTTTCGACGATGTCTGTCGTTTCCCCGATCGAACGCACGAAAAGATCGGTCTTCTCCAGGATGGGAGTGCGGATATTGAGGTAGCCGTAGCTTTGCAGCCAGGCGCGCACGGTATCTTCAAAGTATTCCCACAAGTGCGCTTGGCTCGGCAGGATATCGCCCATGCCGCGAATCGCCTGGATGTTTTTGTCTGTCATTATATAGATGGGAAATAACTCGGATACGACGAACCGTGATCTCTAAGGAATTCCGGTTCCGAAACTTTTTACTCCAAAGTTATTCGCGCCACGTCAACTTTAGTATATGGTTGCAAATCGACAGGCTTGTCGTTATAAGTGAGCCTCACACCGGCGGCATTGCCCGCCACCAGCAAAAAAGGCGGGTAACCGCGCACGGTTTGCGTGCTGCCGGGGGGATTAACCTGCGCGAAAATCGTCCTGCCGTTTTTATCGGTAATTCCAACCCACGATTCCTCGTCAAACTCGAGCCTTATTTCGCTGCTCCGGGTTTGTTGCGCAACCGGTCTGGCTTCGCCGGTCTGCACAGGCAGCGGCGTGTCGCCGGGTACCACCGGACCTGAGGTGCTGGCCTGGTTTGCGGGGCTTGCTGTGTTTGCCGGATTTGCGGGACTTGCAGGCTTTGGTGTAAATTGCGCCACCGGAGTTTTGCTTTTCTGCGGTTTAACCGCGGCAGATACCGGTTTGGTGCGCGGTACCGATTGCTCTCGATACCACTCGTAGACCAGAAACATTACTCCCAGCGACGCGAATAAAGCAAAAGCAGCGTAGCTTCGCCATAGATTGTTTTTATTCGAAACGCTCGGGATTTCCGCCACACCCGGCTCAGCTTCGGGAATCTGCGGCGTGGGCAGCAAATGCTCGGTGGGTTTCAACAACGGTTCGGCATCAATCTGCAACAGCTTGGCATAGTTGCGAATGAAGCCGCGCACAAAGGTTATGCGCGGCAGGCTTTTATAATCATCTGCCTCCAGCGCTTCAATCTGCCGCACTCCCAGTTTAAGCTGCCGCGCCACATCGGCGACGGAAAGGCCCTGGCGCTGACGCGCCGCGGAAAGAATGCTGCCGACGCCCGCGCTTTTGTTGTCAGCGGTGCCCTCGCTCATTCGAATCGCCCATAATTGAGCGCCCGGGTTTCGTTGGACTCCGGATATTTCCTGCGCAATTGCAAAGCGTAGCTGGCCTCAGCGTCGCGGTTGCCGAGCTTGTGCTCGATGCGCACCCCCAGCCACAGGCTCTCCGCTGTCGGAACCCCCACTCGCATATATTTTACGAGATGCGTCTTGGCCTCGGCGTACTGGCCGCGCTTAAACGACAAGTCGGCAATGTTATAGAGAGCCTGCGGCTGATCCGGACGAATACGCAGCGCCTTGCGGAAATACTCTTCTGCGGCTTTTTCATCGCCTTTCCTGCGCATGCAAATGCCCGCATTGGCATAGGATTTTTCCGGCATCGTGTACAACGGGTTTTGCAACGCCGCCATAAAATATTTGATGGATTGATCCTCGCGCTTGCGCTGGCAAAGGAACCATCCGTAATTGTTGTTGGCGTCGGAATCAAGCGAATTGATTCGCAGCGCCTGCTGGAAGTTGCGTTCCGCTTCCGCATCTTCGCGCAACTCCATGTGCACCAGGCCCATGACATTATAGGCGGGAGCATAGTTGGGATCATCGCGCAATGCTTCTTTCAGTTCCTGCAATGCTATGCCCAGCTGGCCGCGCTCATAATAGCCCGCGCCAAGTTCGGTATGGATTTGTGCCCGTCTCTTCGCATCAGCTAGTTTCGCGGGAGGGCTGTCCTGCGGTGCTGTGGGGGTCGTTTGAGTTTGCTGTACGCAGCCTGCAAGCACCCATAGCAGGCAGATCAACAGGATTCTTGTCAAAGTGAATTCTCCATGGATGCGGCTTTGCGCAATTTGCGCTTGGTCCGATCCTGCACCTCGCCGACCAATTGGCCGCACGCGGCGTCAATGTCGCCGCCGCGGGTCTTGCGCGTGGTCACCACAATGCCAGCGCGTGTCAGAACGTCACGAAAGCGGCTGATTGCCTGTGGCGTGGAACGCCGATACCCTGAATCGGGAAATGGATTGAACGGGATCAGGTTGAATTTGCACGGCACATCCTTGACCAAGGCAACCAGTTGGCGCGCCTGTGCGACGCTGTCGTTAATGCCGTCGAGCATGACATACTCGAAAGTGACGAAATCCCTCGGCGCGGCTGCAATATATCTGCGGCAGGCGGCGAGCAGATCGCGCAGCGGATATTTTTTATTGATCGGCACCAGAATATCGCGCAATGCATCGTTCGGCGCATGCAGTGATACCGCCAGCGCCACAGGGCAGGCCTTGCTCAAGTGGACTATGCCGGGCACCACACCCGAAGTGCTCAGGGTGACGCGCCGGCGCGATAAACCATACGCGTTGTCATCCAACATCAAACGCAGCGCGCCTACTACATTGTCAAAATTCAACAGCGGCTCGCCCATGCCCATCAACACCACGTTGGAAATCACACGCTCGCCACGACCGTCATAGCCCAGCGCTTTGTTTGCCCACCACAGCTGACCGATGATTTCGGCAGTGGTAAGGTTGCGGTTGAAACCTTGCCTGCCGGTCGAGCAAAAAGTACATTCCAATGCGCAGCCCGCCTGGGTGGAAATGCACAGCGTGCCGCGTTCGGCTTCCGGGATGAACACCGCGTCGACGGCGTTGCCGTTGCCCACTCCCAGCAACCACTTGCGGGTGCCATCGGCCGAAACACTGGTGAATTTTACTTTAGGCGGCTCGATTACTGCCGCCGCCGAAAGTTTCTCGCGCAAGCCTTTGGCGAGATCGCTCATTTTGGCAAAATCGCTTTCGCCGAAATGATGCATCCAGCGCAAAAGCTGCCT
>DATMDB010000223.1:0-2095 GCA_035558075.1 Burkholderiales bacterium | reverse complement strand
AGTGATTACCCGCAGCAAGCGAAAAGTATCATCCGGGTCGGGGATGCCACGCACGCCGATATCGAGCGCATCGCCATGCTCAAACCCGACTTGATTTTGGCCTGGAAGAGCGGTAACCATGCGGGAGACATCAGCAAGCTGGAAAAACTTGGGTTTAAAGTTTTTGTCATGGAACCCGAAAAGTTGACAGATATACCACGCCTGCTGCGGAGCATCGGAAAATTGGCTGAGACCTCCGCTACTGCCGGGGCCGCAGCTGGGGATTTTGAGCGCAAGATGGAGAACTTAATGGTGCGCTACAGTCATAGGCGGCCCGTTAAAGTGTTTTATGAAATCTGGCATGAGCCGCTGATGACCGTGAATGGCGCGCATATGACCAGCGATGTGTTGCGACTCTGCGGCAGTGACAACGCTTTTGCAACGGCGCGTATGCTGACGCCCGTGATTTCACCCGAGGGCCTGGTGGCAGCCGATCCTGAAGTGATTTTCTCCGGTTATTCGCAACCTGAGAACTGGCAGCGCTTCAAAATGCTGAGCGCGGTGCGCAATCATCGTGTGTTTTTTGTGCAGCCCGAACTGCTCGAACGCCAATCGCCGAGAATACTGGAAGGCGCGGGCGAAGTTTGCGAACGAGTGGAGCAGGTGCGGCAAGCTGACAACTGAAGGCTGCATTCCAGCGCCTTAGCATGGTGGCTTGACGCTGCCTGCAATCAAGTTGCCGCAGGCAGTGCGACAGCGCTAAAAGATGCAGCGCGCATTGCGCTGGCAGCCGACCACCGCGGGTTACAGTTTGGGTTTAATGGATATTCTTCGTTAATTAGAGGCTCTTGTTTTTTCCCTGCTGCCACAGTACGTCACCGCGTTCACGATTCAACGCCCGGCCGACGACGAACAACAGGTCAGAAAGGCGGTTCACGTAATTACGGGAGACCGTGGAAACCTTTTCAGAGTTGGCGAGTTGCACCAGGCTGCGCTCGGCGCGGCGGCACACGGTACGCGCGAGATGCGCAAGGCTTGCGGCGCGCGAACCGCCGGGGAGGATGAATTCCTTGAGCGGCGACAGATCGGCGTTAAAAACATCCAGGGTGTTTTCCAGGCGCTCAACCTGGCTTTGCGTGATGCCGACGTGATCCGGCATGCACAGTTCCCCGCCGAGATCGAACAGGTCGTGCTGGATATCGGTAAGACATGCACTGACGCCGGAAGGGAGATTTTCAGCGAGCAGCACGCCGAGGCAGGAATTCAATTCGTCAATTTCGCCGATGGCCGCGATGCGCAGGCTGTCCTTGGCGATGCGCGACCCGTCACCTAAACCGGTGCTACCGTTATCGCCGGTGCGCGTGTAGATTTTTGTAAGCCGGTGGCCCATGGCGCTCACTCCATATTAATAAACGATTATATGCATTATGAGATGGGCTGAACAGGGCTTGAGACCGGGTTATGTGCGAGATAAAAGCGGCCTTGGATGACGCTTGCGCCCCAATGCCGCAGCGCTCCTTAAGAACAAGGGGCAATGGTCAACTTACGTGAACAGCCTAGCTTGAGCTGAAAGTCCATCGAGTTACCCCTTAAGACACCAGCCTTTTCCGGGCAGTTCAATGCATAGTACGGACAGGGGCCGGTCCTGGATGCCAGCGCTTGGCTAAGGAACCTCTGATTAAGTCCTTCGTGAACCACGTTGCAGGCAAAATGCGGATGGCTGCGAGGCGCGCGACGAAGGTCGTAGCCAGAACTACGAAGCCGAGGAGGGCCCGCGCAGCGTTGCACCTGCGAAGCTGTGCAGCGGAGCGGGACGTGGCTCGCCGAATTGTGGTTGCGCGGGCCAGCGCACGCCTTCACGGTCGCACGTACCGAGCTCCACGCTTCGGCGAGCACGCCGCAGACGCCGCATTTTGCCGCAACCCGGACGGGACGGCTGCCGCGACACGGTCAGCGAAGCTTGGGGTGCGGGAGCGGCAGCATGAGCGCCCCGTTTAACGGTGTCTCTTGCGGCAGCTTTGCGCCCCTTCTCGCTCCACGCTCGCGCGAGTCCGAGTCCGGAGCGCCTTTTCCGAGCGGTCTGCTTTGTCGCTCGGCTTGCCAAGGGGAGCGGCCA
>DATMDB010000222.1:0-5299 GCA_035558075.1 Burkholderiales bacterium | reverse complement strand
AGGCCAAGCCGCGCTTGAGCTACGTCGAAAGCTGCTTCAGGGAGCGCAGCGGGCCGGTGGTTGCAGCGACCGACTACATGAAGGTTTACGCCGATCAAATACGCGCTTTCCTGCCGAAATCTTATCTGGTTCTGGGCACCGATGGATTTGGACGGTCCGATACGCGCGAGGCGCTGCGCCGCTTTTTTGAGGTGGACCGCCACTATGTGGCGGTGGCGGCGTTGAAGGCGCTTGCCGACGAAGAAATGCTCCCCAAGGCCAAGGTGACGGAGGCCCTCAAGAAATTCGGCATCAACCCCGACAAACCCAATCCGGTCACGGTGTGAAGATTCAGTTAGCCGCTGAGGTGCGGAGACGCAGAGAGAAACAAAGTTTTTGATAGTCTCAGCGCCTCAGCGTCTCCGCGGTAAAAACAAGGCTATCCATGAGCAAAACGGTTGAAGTGCGGGTTCCCGACATCGGCGACTTCAAGAACGTGCCCGTCATCGAAGTGCTGGTGAAGCCGGGCGACGCGGTGAAAAAGGAAGATCCGCTGGTCACGCTGGAGTCCGACAAGGCCACCATGGATATTCCTTCACCGTACGTCGGCGTAGTGAAGGCGCTTAAGGTCAAAGTGGGCGACAAAGTTTCAGAAGGCACGGCGGTTCTCGCCATCGATGTGAATGAGGAGACGGCGGCTGCGCCGGCCCCCTCAAGCCAACCCCATTCGACAGGCTCAGGGCAGGCTTTCCCCTCGCGTGGGGAGAGCAAGGAAGCGGGAGTCACTCCTGACCCCGCGCAGAAGGTCGTTCCGCCGCCGCCCACGCTGCCTGCCATGGAAACACGCGGCCATCTTCCGCACGCGAGTCCCTCGGTGCGCCGATTTGCGCGCGAGTTGGGCGTCAATCTCACTTTGGTCGGCGGCTCCGGGCCGAAGAGCCGCGTCCTCAAGGAAGACGTACAGGCGTATGTGAAAGGCGAACTCTCGCGGCCGCGGGCAGGCGCCGGTTTCACGCTTCCGGAAATGCCGCAGGTGGATTTCGCCAAGTTCGGCGCGATTGAAACGGTTCCGCTATCGCGCATCAAGAAACTTGCCGGCGCCAACCTGCACCGCAACTGGGTCAGCATTCCGCACGTCACGCAGCTCGATGAGGCGGACATCACCGATCTCGAAGCGTTCCGCAAATCGAACAGCGCGGAAACCGAAAAGCAAGGCTTCAAGCTTACTATGCTGTCGTTTTTGATAAAAGCCTGCGTGACCGCGCTCAAGGCGCACCCTGAGTTCAACGCCTCGCTGGATAAAAGCGGTGAAAACCTGGTTCTGAAAAAATATTTCCACATTGGAGTAGCAGTGGATACGCCTGAAGGTCTGGTGGTGCCGGTAATACGTGATGCTGACCGCAAGGGGGTGTTTGATTTGGCACGTGAGCTTGCGCAAGTAAGCCAGCGCGCGCGTGACAAGAAACTCTCCCCGACCGAAATGCAGGGCGGGTGTTTTTCCATTTCCAGCCTGGGTGGCATCGGCGGCACAGCGTTCACGCCCATTATCAACGCCCCCGAGGTGGCGATACTCGGCGTGTCCAAAGCACAGCTCAAACCGGTATACAAAGATGGCAAGTTGGTGCCGAGACTGATACTGCCGCTGGCGCTTTCTTACGATCACCGGGTGATTGATGGTGCTGCCGCTGCGCGCTTCACCACTTATTTATGTTCGGTGCTGTCCGATATCCGCCGTTTGCTCCTTTGATTTTCTTCTGTGACGAGTGAATTAAAACCCATCGGCGTTTTAGGCGGCACCTTTGACCCGGTGCATTACGGGCATCTTGCGCTTGCCAAGGAAACCGCCGAGCGCCTTGATTTTGCAGAAGTGTGTTTTGTCCCGGCAAACGTGCCACCGCACCGCGGCCAGCCACACGCCTCTGCTGAGCAGCGCGTACAAATGCTCAAACTTGCGATTTCCGGCAATCCCTGTTTCGTTCTGGACCTGCGGGAGATTCTGCGCGAAGGCGCCAGTTACACCGTGGATACGCTAAGCGCAATGCGCGCTGAGCGAGGCGGCAAAAAGCCGCTGTGCCTGCTCATGGGAGCGGATACCTTTGCCGGGCTTGCCTCATGGCACCGCTGGAAGAAGATGTTTGAGTTGGCGCACATCGTGGTTGCCCAGCGCCCCGGATTTGATCTGAAGCATTTACAATCACCACTCAAGGAAGAGTTTGCAAAGCGCCGCGCCAAATCGCCGCACGCCGCACGCGACAAGCCGTGTGGCACCATTATTGTTTTGGAAGTCACGCCGGTGGATATTTCCGCTTCGATGATCAGGGAGAAGTTGGCAGGCGGCAAAGATGTCCGCGATTTGCTTCCGGGCTTGGTTCTCGATTATATTCAGGCAAAGGGTTTATATCATGGAGGCGGATGAGACTCGATAAAATGGTCAAAGCCACGGTCGCGGCGCTGGAAGACATCAAGGCGCGGGATATCGTGGTGCTCGACGTGCGTCTCAAGACGAGTTTATTTAATTGGATGGTCATCGCCAGCGCAGACTCCACTCGGCAGACCAAGGCGCTTTCCAACAACGTGCGGGAAAAACTGAAATCCTCCGGTGCAAAAGTGTACGGCATCGAAGGGCAAGAAAATGGCGAATGGGTGCTGGTGGATCTGGGTGACGTGGTGGTTCATATTATGCAGCCCGCGGTGCGCAAGTACTATAACCTGGAGCAGTTGTGGAGTTATTCCCGACCGGCGCGCCGCGGCCGTAAGACTGCCGCTTTCTAGCAGAAAGTGATGAAGCTGTGGATTATAGCGGTGGGCAATAAAATGCCAGCCTGGGTTGACATGGGCTTTTCCGAGTACGCGAAGCGCATGCCACCCGAGGCCAAGATGCAGCTCATCGAAATCAAAGCGGAAAAGCGCAGCGCCGGAAAATCCTTGATCCAGGTCCTCAATGCCGAGCGCGGACGCATACTCGCCTCCCTGCCGCGCGGCTGCCAGCGGGTAGTGTTGGATGAAGGCGGTCGAGCCTTAAGCACCGAGCAGCTTGCGCAAAATCTTGCGGTCTGGATGCAGGCGGGGCGCGATGTGGCATTTGTCATCGGCGGCGCTGACGGGCTGCATGAAGAAATCAAGAATGATGCAGATACCCGATTGTCGCTTTCCGCGATGACCTTGCCGCATGCTTTGGTGCGCGTAGTGCTGGCCGAGCAACTCTACCGGGCCGCGTCCCTGATGAACAACCATCCGTATCACCGCCGCTAGCTAAATCACATGACGCTCGAATTTAAGCGTATTTACCTTGCTTCGCGCAGCCCGCGCCGGCGCGAACTGCTGAAACAGATCGGAGTGAATTTCGAAGTAGTGCAGTTCCGGGAGTATCTGGCGCGTGGGGCCGATGTGGACGAGGCGCCGCTCGCGGGCGAGCCTCCCGGAGATTACGTAAAGCGCATCGCGTGCGCCAAGGCGGAAGCAGGTTGGTCATGTCTGGTGCAGCGCAAGCTGCGGCATTTCCCGGTGCTGGCTGCCGACACCACGGTTGCGCTGGAAGGGAAAATCATCGGCAAGCCAACCGGCCACGACCATGCCGTGGCCATGCTGAGCGAGCTTTCAGGAAAAGAACATTGTGTACTCACCGCGCTGGCGCTGAAGTTTGAGGATAAAACGCAATTGGGTCTGTCCACCACTTTGGTGCGCTTTAAGCAGCTTACCGCGGAGGAAATCCGCCACTATGCCGCAGTCAGCGAGGCGCTTGATAAGGCTGGCGGCTACGCGATACAGGGCGTGGCCGCGGCTTTCGTCGCGGGAATTGACGGCAGTTATTCCGGAGTGATGGGTTTGCCGTTATTCGAAACCGCGCAATTGCTGCGGGAATTTGGCTATAGCGTGCTGTGAGCGAAGACATTCTGATTAACGTCACACCCCAGGAAACGCGCGTGGTGGTCATGCAGCAGGGAGTGGTGCAGGAGCTGCATATCGAGCGCGTGAGCAGCCGGGGGTTGGTCGGCAACATTTATGTCGGAGAAGTGTGCCGGGTGCTGCCCGGCATGCAGTCGGCGTTTGTGGAAATCGGCTTGGAGCGCGCGGCGTTCCTGCATGTTGCGGACATCTGGGTACAGCGACAGAACGGCGGTCACAACAAGCCCATCGAAAAACTGCTGCACGAAGGGCAGAACCTCTTGGTGCAGGTAATCAAGGACCCGATCAGCACCAAGGGAGCGCGCCTCACCACCCAGATCAGCATCGCAGGCCGCATGCTGGTTTATCTTCCGCAGGAATCGCATATCGGCATTTCGCAAAGAATCGAGGACGAAGAAGAGCGGGAGCTTTTGCGCCAGAAAATGCAGCAACTGCTGCCGCAGGAGAGCAGCGGCGGATTCATCATCCGCACCATGGCGGAAACCGCGAGCGAGCGCGAGTTGCTTGCCGACATCGAATATCTGCGCAAGCTATGGAGCGGCATTCGGGAAAAATCACGATCCGCGCCGCCACGCACTTTGCTCTACCAGGACTTGAATTTAAACCTGCGCGTGTTGCGCGACTTCGTCAGCGAGGGAACCGGGCGCATCGCAGTGGATTCGCGCGAGACCTTCGATAAAATGTGCGCGTTCGCCGAGGATTACGTGCATAACGTGAAGGATCGACTGGAGCACTACGCAGGCGAGCGCCCACTCTTTGATCTTCACGGGGTGGAAGATGAAATCGAAAAAGCGCTGGCGCGGCGCGTGGATTTGAAATCCGGAGGCTATCTCATCATCGACCAGACCGAGGCGCTTACCGCCGTGGACGTAAACACCGGCGGCTTCGTCGGCGGGCGCAATTTCGACGACACTATCTTCAAGACCAACCTGGAAGCGGCACATGGCATCGCCCGGCAATTGAGGCTGCGCAACCTCTGCGGCATCATCATAATTGACTTCATTGACATGGACAGCGAAGAACACCGGAACGCGGTGCTTGCCGAGTTCAGGAAAGCGCTGTCGCGTGACCGCACGCGCATGACGGTGAACGGCTTTACCGCGTTGGGACTGGTTGAAATGACCAGGAAACGCACTCGCGAAAGTCTCGCGCACGTGCTGTGTGAGCCCTGTCCCACTTGCAAAGGGCGCGGTGAAGTGAAGACTGCGCAGACCGTTTGTTACGAAATCCTGCGCGAGCTGCTACGCGAGGCGCGCCAGTTCAGTGCTCGGGAGTATCGTATTCTCGCCTCGCAGGAAGTGATTGATATGTTTCTTGACGAGGAATCGCAGAGTCTTGCCATGCTGGGCGACTTCATTGGCAAGCCGATCAGCCTGCAAGTAGAAACACTGTACCCGCAGGAGCAGTACGATAT
>DATMDB010000221.1:0-2239 GCA_035558075.1 Burkholderiales bacterium | reverse complement strand
CACGCGCCCGACAATAATCATGTAAATGTCTTGCGCCCATGCCGCGACAAAGCTGCCGACGGCAAACAGAACCAGGCCCGCGTAAATCGTCGGCTTGCGCCCGATGCGGTCGGAAACCCAGCCGAACGGTATTTGCAGAATCGCCTGGGTGAGCCCGTACGCGCCAAGCGCAATTCCCACCAGGGTATGGCTCGCGCCGCCCGGCAGATGCTCGGCATAAAGCGCGAACACCGGAAGAATCACGAACATCCCCAGCATGCGCAGGCCGAAAATCGAGGCAAGACCCAGGCTGGCGCGCAGCTCCAGCGGGCTCATCCTGTCGGAGAGAGACATAGGGGGTTGGGAAAAAACCGAGAACTCGGGTATATTAACAGGTTGACCATCGCTAATGGAACCTCTGATTAAATCCTCCACAATTGCGTTGCTGGTAAAATGCGGATGGATGCAAGGCGCGCGACGAAGGTCGTAGCCTAGACTACGAAGCCGAGGAGCGCAACGCCGCAGACGCCGCATTTTACCGCAACCCGCCGGGACGGAGCTTTCCAGGCGGTCTGCTTTGTTGCTCAGCTTGCCAAGGGGGCCTGGCCATTGGCTGCGCCTCGCTTCGCGCAGCCCATCCCGGAATGCCGCCGTCGCAATCGCGGGGGACTTAATCAGAGGTTCCCTAATAGTTCATGGAACTGATCAAAATCCGCGGCGCACGCACGCACAATCTGAAAAACATCAATCTCGATTTGCCGCGCAACAGGCTTATCGTGATTACCGGGTTATCCGGCTCGGGCAAGTCCTCGCTGGCATTCGACACGCTGTACGCCGAAGGCCAGCGCCGTTATGTGGAATCGCTCTCGGCTTACGCCCGTCAGTTTTTGCAGCTTATGGAAAAACCCGACGTGGATCTGATCGAGGGTCTCTCGCCGGCGATTTCCATCGAGCAAAAAGCGGCCTCGCACAACCCGCGCTCCACCGTCGGCACCGTTACTGAAATCCACGATTACCTGCGGCTGTTGTTCGCGCGCGTCGGCAACCCTTATTGTCCGGATCACGAAATCCTGCTTCAAGCGCAAAGCGTCTCGCAAATGGTGGATCATGTGCTGCAACTGCCGCTGGATACCAAGCTGATGATCCTTTCGCCGCTGGTTGTCGGGCGCAAAGGGGAGCAGATGGAACTCTTCGACGAATTGCGCGCGCAGGGTTTCGTGCGCCTCAGGATCAACGGCAAAGTGTACGAAATAGATAATCTTCCCAAACTGAAAAAAACGCGCAAGCACACCATCGAAGTGGTGGTGGACCGCCTCAAAGTGCGCCCCGATGTCAAGCAGCGCCTCGCGGAATCGTTCGAGACCGCGTTGCGCCACGCCGACGGGCGCGCGCTGGCGGTGGAAATCGAAAGCGGGCGCGAACATCTGTTCTCCGCCAAATTCGCCTGTCCGGTGTGCAGTTATTCCTTGCCGGAGCTGGAGCCGCGGTTGTTTTCCTTCAACAACCCGATGGGTGCCTGCCCGCGCTGCGATGGTTTAGGGCAAATCAGCTTCTTCGATCCCAAGCGCGTAGTCGCTTTCCCGCATTTGAGCCTCGCTTCCGGCGCAATTAAGGGCTGGGACCGGCGTAACCAGTTTTATTTCCAGATGCTCGCAAGTCTCGCCTCCCATTACCATTTCAACCTGGAAGACCCCTTTGAAAAGCTCCCGGAACCCGTCCAGGAAGTGGTCTTGAACGGCAGCGGCAGGGAAAAAATCAAATTCGCCTACCTCGGCGAGCGCGGCAACAACTACCAGCGGGAGCACGCCTTCGAGGGAATCATTCCCAACCTCGAGCGGCGCTACCGCGAGACGGATTCGCTGGTGGTGCGCGAGGAACTGGCGAAATATCTGAACAGCCAGCCCTGCCCGCTGTGCCAGGGCACGCGGCTGCGCCGCGAAGCGCGTTACGTGCGCGTCGCGAGCCAGACGATTTATGAAATCAGCGCCATGCCTCTGAAAAAAACCGTGCAGTTTTTCGAGGGACTGAATTTGAGCGGCGCCAAGCAGGTGATCGCTGAAAAAATCGTAAAGGAAATCATCAGCCGCCTGCAGTTTCTGAACAACGTCGGCCTGGACTATCTTTCTCTAGAGCGTTCCGCCGATACGCTCTCAGGCGGGGAGGCACAGCGCATCCGTCTGGCAAGCCAGATCGGTTCGGGACTGACCGGTGTGATGTATGTGCTGGATGAGCCTTCCATCGGCCTGCATCAACGCGACAA
>DATMDB010000220.1:0-6113 GCA_035558075.1 Burkholderiales bacterium | reverse complement strand
CGGTGAACCCGGTGCGCGAAATGATCGCCGCCGCGCACCAACGGGGCGTTCCGGTGCTGCTCGACGGAGCGCAGGCGGCGCCGCACCTCAAGATCGACGTGCAGGCGCTCGATTGCGATTTTTACGCTTTTTCCGGCCATAAAATATGCGGGCCGACCGGCATCGGCGTGCTTTACGGCAAGCGCGCGCTATTGGAGAAAATGCAGCCTTTCCAGGGCGGCGGCGACATGATATTGAGCGTCACCTTTGAAAAAACGACTTACAACACCATTCCCTACAAATTCGAGGCGGGAACGCCGCCGATTGCCGCAGCCATCGGTATGGGCTCCGCCATGGATTATCTGACCGGCATCGGCTTCGAGAGCATCGGCGAGCACGAAGCGGAGTTGCTCAACTACGCAACGCAACAGGTTGGCGCGATGAAGGGCGTGAGGATCATCGGTACCGCGAAGCACAAAGCCGCGGTGCTGTCGTTCGTAATCGAAGGCGTGCATCCGCACGACGTGGGTACGATATTGAATGAAGACGGTATTGCGATTCGCACCGGCCATCATTGCGCTCAGCCGGTGATGCGGCGCTTTGGCGTGCCGGCAACCGCCCGCGCTTCGTTCGCGTTTTACAATACCCTCGAAGAAGTGGATGCGCTACTTGCCGGTATAGGAAAAGTCCAAAGGATGTTCGCGTAATGCAGAACTGCGGATTTTGTCTTGATACTTCGTTGTGGCTCGTTTCCGTTGCTCACATACTTAAAAATGTATGCTCCGCTGCTCAACTTCGCCACGCCTCGTCTCAAGCCAAACTTCTTGTTTTGCTTAGGGCCTGATTATGACTGATATTAAAAATTTATATCAGGAAGTCATCCTGGACCATAACAAGAAGCCACGCAATTTCGGTGCGCTGGACAACCCCAGCCACAAGGCGGAAGGGCTGAATCCGTTGTGCGGGGATCATATTTTTCTTACGCTGCGGGTGCGGGACGACAAAGTTGAAGCTGTCGCTTTCCAGGGCGAAGGCTGCGCGATCTGCAAAGCCTCTACTTCCATGATGACCACCAGCGTCAAGGGAAAAACCGTGGAAGAGGCGGACACGCTGGTGCAGGAATTCCGCGACATGGCGACTGGAAAGCTGGACGTGCAAAAGCAGTCCAATCATTTGGGACGGCTTGCGGTGTTTGAGGGAGTGAAAGATCTGCCTTCAAGGGTGAAATGTGCGATTCTTCCTTGGCATACGTTGCACGCCGCGTTCAATTCGGTGGCGACCACCACTACGGAAAACGAAGAAGAGCCGATGAAATCCGCCGGCGTTACCATATAGATGAATAGACAAGATTCACAGGATTAAACCTAATGCTTTGTCCTGTTAATCTTTTGAAATCTTGTTAATCCTGTCCATTTGTTTTTTAAAGAGAATCGCTATGTCCAAGATATCGGAAATCGAAAGCACTCCCAATCCCAACGCCATGAAGTTCATCTTGAAGGAGCCGCTGACCTATGGTGTCACGCGCTCTTATGATAGCGCGGCGCATGCCAAGGATGACCCGCTTGCATCAGCGCTGTTTGCAATACCACATGTCACCAATGTTTTTTATGTGGACCATTGGCTCACCGTAACTCAGGATGGCCAGGCCAATTGGCAGGAATTGATGAAGCAGCTCGCGGTGCCGATACGCGCAGCCAGCGCCGAAACCCAGTTGCTGTCCCAGGCCGCGCCTGCTGAGAATGAATCAGGTGTGGCCATGAGCATCGAGGACACGCTGCGGCTAGCGCAGATTAACGAGCTTCTCGATCAGCAAATCCGGCCTTATCTCCAGGGCGACGGCGGGGATCTCAAGGTGCTGAAGCTGGAAGGCAATACTCTCACTATTCATTACCAGGGCGCGTGCGGGAGTTGCCCGACCTCGCTTGCCGGAACTTTGTCCGCGGTGGAAAATTTGGTGCGCACCATTGAGCCCGATCTCCAGCTGGTAGCGGTCTGATGGCGGAATGGGTCACGGTGGCGCGGGTTGAGGAATTGTCGCCCGGGGAGTGGCGCGTGGTGGATGTGGAAGGCGCACGCGTCGCGGTGTTCAATCTGCAAGGAAAATATTTCGCCATCGAAGACGTATGCACGCACGACGGCGGGATATTGACCGGCGGCACAATCGAGGGCGAGCAAATCATCTGCCCGCGCCACGGCGCGCGTTTTTCCATTAAAACCGGCGCAGCATTGACAGCGCCCGCTTACGAGCCTACGGCGACTTTTCCGGTAAGAGTCGAAGCGGGCGAAGTGCAAGTCAAAGACGAGCGCTGGGATTAAGCTGCGTCTGATTTAAGAAGCGGCTAATCCTGTTGCGGGGGCGGCGGCCGACAACGTTTTACTTGATAGCGCCGCCGTTGCACGCTATAGTTAGGTTAAGGAGATGGCATTCTCCTTATAACCGCCGCAAGGCTGATGATGCCTACACGAAGCACCGGATAAAGGTGAGCGTGTAGGCAATTTCATGTCTGTTTCTCACAATGCCTCCAGTTTCTCCCGTTGCCCGGAATGTAATTAGACATTGAGCCAATTTCCCGTTGGCACAAGGAGATTGAAATGACTGAAACCTGGGGGCTTGCGGCGTTGTGGCTGGGGTTGGCCTTGATTGCCGTGCTGATCTCGATCTGGCTGCGCATCGCCACCGCATTGTCGGAAATTGTAATCGGCATCGTTGCCCAGCTTGCCATCGGCACATTTATCGGCGCCGCCGCTCTCGGAGCAGATCAGTCGTGGATCAAATTTCTTTCGGGGACCGGGGCCATTGTTTTGACTTTTCTCGCCGGCGCCGAGCTCGACCCCGCCGTATTCAAGCTGAAATTGAAGGAAGCTACGGCAGTCGGGCTGATGAGCTTTCTCGCGCCTTTTCTCGGCTGTACCGCAGCGGCCTATTATCTGTTGCATTGGAATGTTCAGGCGAGCTGGCTTGCGGGAGTGGCGCTTTCCACCACCTCGGTTGCGGTGGTTTATGCGGTGATGCTGGAATTCGGCTTTAATAAAACCGATTACGGCAAGACCGTGCTCGCTGCGTGCTTTGTCACCGACCTGGGAACGGTGCTGGCGCTGGGTTTTATTTTTTCGCCTTTCACATACAAAACGCTGATCTTTTTTGGTGTCAGCGCCGTTGCTTTTACGATTCTGCCGTGGCTGACGCCGCGCTTTTTCAAACGCTACGGCGAGAGACCGTCGGAACTGGAAGCGAAATACCTGTTGCTTTGCCTTTTCGGCTTGGGCGCGCTCGCTGCCTGGGCGGACAGCGAAGCAGTGCTGCCGGCTTATGTGACCGGCATGGTACTGGCAGGGACGGTGGGCAAAGATCACGCCTTGATCCGGCGGCTGCGCACTTTGACTTTCGGTTTGCTAACGCCGTTTTATTTCATACGCGCAGGCTCCTTCGTCTCCATGCCGGCATTGCTTGCAGCGCCGGTGGCGTTTATCATTTTGCTGGCGGCAAAAATGGCGACCAAGTTTGCCGGCGTCTATCCCGTCACCAAATTCTACGGTTCACCGAGGACCGAGGCCATGTATACGACGCTGTTGATGTCCACTGGACTTACTTTCGGCAGCATTTCTGCTTTGTTCGGGCTCTCTCACCACATATCGATCAGTCCCAGTACTCCCTGCTGGTGATAACCGTCATCGGCAGCGCGGTGGTGCCCACGCTGATTGCAAACGCATTTTTCCTGCCGCGCCATTTGTTGAGACCAGCGCCCGAGCCGGAGAAGCATGCGGCTGAACAAAAAGTCGTTGCCCCGCAACTCGCTGACCGCAAGTAAGAGAGGACGATCATGATCAAGCGCATTTTAGTGGCTTACGACGGCTCGGCGCCTGCAGACAAGGCGTATGCCTTTGCCCTGGATTTGGCGAAGAAGTACGGCGCCGATATCCACGTGATTGCAGTGGCGCGTCCCCCGGATTTCGGAGACGACGTTGAAACCGCCGCCATCCTGGAAAACTCCGTGAAGCATTACGAAAAGATATTGGCGCCGCTGAAAGCCCAGGCTGCATCTCAAGGGCTCAACCCGCACTTCAAGGTAGTCGTGGGACACCCGGCGGAACAAATCATATACCGCGCGGAAGAGTACAAAGCTGACCTTATTGTCATGGGGCACCGGGGCAAAACCTTGTTCGAGCGCCTGCGCCTGGGCTCGGTGTCCAAGCACGTGCTTCATTACGCACATTGTGCTGTGACGGTCGTGCGCTGACTGATGGCAGGATAAAAGTGGTTTCTGGTCGAGGACCGACGCGATGTTACGCGAATAGATTGATCAAGCCGTCCAGACCGACGTGGTTAATGGCGTAGGTTGTTTGCTTGCGGACGATGGGCTTGGCGTGGTAAGCGATGCTGATCCCGGCCTGCGACATCATTTTAAGATCGTTGGCGCCGTCGCCGAGTGCGATGACCTGTTCTTTCTTCAATCCGAGCAGCTTCCGGATTTCCTCCACTTTGACCACCTTGGCGTCGGCGTCAATGATTTCCCCCGCCACTTTGCCGCTTAATTTACCGTTGACGATTCCCAGTGTGTTGGAGCAGGTGTAGTCGAGGTTCAGGCGCTTTTTCAGCCGGTCGGTGAAAAAAGTAAAGCCGCTGGAGATTAATAATGTCTTGACGCCTGCCGCTTTCAGTCCGGCGAGCATTTTTTCCGCGCCGGGGGAAAGCTGCAGGCGCTCGTCGTAAACTCGTTGCAGCGCGGATTCATCGAGGCCGGCGAGCAGGGCGATGCGGCGGCGCAGGCTTTCCGCAAACTCGATTTCGCCGCGCACCGCGCTCGCGGTGATTTGCGAAACTTCCGCTTTGATGCCGCGCATGTCGGCGAGCTCGTCAATGCATTCGATGACAATCAGCGTGGAATCCATGTCCATCGCCAGCAGGCCGAAATCGGTGAGCTTGAGGTTTTCGGGTACGAAGGCGAAATCAAGCTGCGCTTTCTCGCAGTATTCGGCCACACCATCGCGTACCTGTGCCTCGCACAGGCGGAACGCTTCATGGGTGATTTTTTCAATGCGCGAGGCGCCCGCGAGCTTCGCCAATTGCCTGAGATCGCGGCTTTCAATCTCGATGCCCTGAATGATGAGATTCATGATGTGAGCCGTAAAGCGAAGGCGCGCTTATAGCGGATGACGGCAGCGATCCATGCTCCCAACGCCTCCGGCTTCGCACCAGCTGCCGGGACTGATTAGGCCACCGTGATGATTATGATGTACAACGTTCCGGTTCAGCGCCCGACGCGGTCGATAGGCTCCAACAGGTCATCAGGTCTGTAACCTTTACAAGAGCATTAGCCTCTCTGGTAAGTAATCTTTTTGGTCCCGCCATCGCAACTGCCGACCACCTTCTCATCCTTCACGTCCTCATTTGGAACGATTCCCAGAGAATAAGTCTCGACTCCATTAGCTTGAAGCTTCGCCTCAATCTCGGACTTCAGCTCTTCGCAAGGCTTCCGAGTCAAGACAGGCGCGTTTTCTTTGGTCTCTTCTTGGGCTGATGCAATATAGCTCAATGAAAAACAAACCAATGAAGAAGTAAGTAGTAGTGCAATTTTGTGTTTGTGTGACATATCAGCTCCCCTTTTTCAGGTTGAAATTCAAATAAAACTCACTAACAGGAGCAACAGGGTCGGAGACTATTTATCGGATCAAAAATAATTCGTCTCTGCCCCTTAGAGTTTCCTCTTCTCGTCGCGCTTTACCATGTCGGCTTGCTGCTTCGTTTGCGTTTCTTCTTCCTTCCTGTAATCGCCGATGACGCTTTTTACGGGGCAGACGGTGAATGCCGGACATTTCTTGCATCCGACTACTATGGCGATGGGACATAGGGTCATCATCTCACTTCTCCTAAATTTAGCGTTTGCTCTGCTGGCATACAAGCGATCAAAATGGCTAGCAGAATTACTGTCTATCATAATCTGCTTTTGCTGGCCTTGTCGTCAACTCCTCCGGTGATCATCAGCTCAATTCGCTGAACGCTTCTCTTATTGCCGCAACGCGCGCTTTGACGTCCGGCAGCTCGGCTTCGATGCGCAGGCGGTCAGGGCCGCTCAAGCGGTAGCCGGGCTCGCGCTGAATGAGTCGCATAATTTTAGCGGCATCCACCGGCGGCT
>DATMDB010000219.1:0-5206 GCA_035558075.1 Burkholderiales bacterium | reverse complement strand
ACCCAGGCAATGGGGCCGTCAAGTTTTGCCGAGAACAAATCCCGCTCCGCATTGCTGTCCGCGCCGATAATCCAAATGTTTCGCTCTTTCAGTGCACGTAGCGTCCGGGCAAGATTGGTGACGGCAATATAGGGCACCGTTTCCGCTGCGCCGCAGGCCACTTTGGATACGGCAGGAGTAATCCCGACTGCGCGGTCCTTGGGGGCGATGACCGCTTGCACGCCGCAGGCATCCGCAACGCGCAGGCAAGCGCCGAGGTTGTGCGGGTCCTGAATACCATCCAATACCAGGAGCAACGCCGGTTCGCTTATGCGATCCAGCAATTCGTCCAAATCCACGCGCTGGGTTTCAGCGGAGGTTTTAGCTGCCACGCCCTGGTGCCTTGCATTACCGGTCATGCCGTCAAGTCGCGCATGATCAAGCATGATGACGCGCAAACCGTGATTCTCGGCAAGCGCAATTAAAGCTTTCATGCGGGGGTCCTGGCGCGCTCCGTCCAAATAGATTTCCTCCACGCTTTTGGCATTCTGGCGGATGCGCGCGGTCACTGCGTGAAACCCGTAAATCAGGCGGCTCATGCTTTCACCTTGCGCGCAGCGAAATGGCTTTTTTTGCTTGCTGGCTCCTTTTGCCCGATGCATCCGTGGCATCTTCGAGAACGAAATCAATTTTGGTGCTTTGCAGATCCACCTTCGCCACCTTGATGCGCACCCGGTCCCCCAAGCGGAATTTCCTGCCGGTGCGCTCGCCCAGAAGAAGATGCTTCCCCGCATCAAAATGAAAGTAATCGCTCCCCAGATCGGAAATATGCACCAGCCCTTCTATATAAATGTCATCGAGCGCCACGAAAATGCCGAAGCCGGTCACCCCGCTCACCGTGCCATCGAAGCACTCATTGATTTTATCCTGCATGTAGTAGCACTTGAGCCAAGCCTCGACGTCGCGCGTCGCTTCGTCGGCGCGGCGCTCGGTGAGCGAGCAATGAATACCCAACTGCTTCCAGTCGCCCGGATTATAGATCTTGCCCGGCAACACCGCTTTTATCGCCCGGTGCACCAGCAAATCAGGGTAGCGCCTGATCGGCGAAGTAAAATGCGTATAGGACTCGTACGCTAATCCGAAATGGCCCACATTGTCCGGGCTGTACATCGCTTGCTGCAAAGACCGTAACATCACCGTTTGCAGCAACTGCGCATCAGGACGGTCGCGGATGGTGCTTAACAGCCTGGCGTAATCCCTGGCGTGCGGATTGTCGCCACCGCCCAAATGCAAACCGAATTCCCCGAGAAAACCATGCAAGGCTTCGAGCTTTTCCGGGGTCGGACCTTCGTGAATCCGGTATAGCGTGCGCTGACCGTGGCTCTTGAGGAAATCCGAGGCGCAAACGTTGGCGGCCAGCATGCATTCTTCAATCAGGCGGTGCGCATCGTTGCGCTTCACCGGAACGATGCGCTCGATTTTCCCATGCTCGTTGAAAATCATCTGCGTTTCAATTGTTTCGAAGTCAATCGCGCCGCGCTTTTCCCTGGCCTTAGCCAGGACCTTGTAGAGCGTGTAAAGCATTTTGATATGCGGCAGCAGCCTGTTGTAGCTCCGCACCGTATCGCCTTGAGGATGCTCGAGCATCTCGGCAACCGCAGTGTAGGTCAACCGCGCCTGCGAGAGCATCACCGCCGGGTAAAAACGGTACTCGCCGATTTCGCCATCGGCGGCAATTTGCATTTCGCACACCATTGTCAGCCGCGCAACTCTCGGGTTGAGCGAGCAAAGGTCATTGCTTAAGGCTTCCGGCAGCATCGGAATCACGCGCCGCGGAAAATACACCGAATTACCGCGTTGCAGCGCTTCCCGGTCCAGAGCATCCCCCGGCTTCACGTAATGACTGACATCGGCAATCGCCACGAACAGCTTGAACCCTTTACCCTGCGCTTCGCAGTACACCGCGTCGTCAAAATCCTTTGCGGTTTCACCGTCTATGGTCACCAGCGGAAGACCACGCAGGTCCTTGCGCCCCGCATAATCTTTTTCCAGGACCTCGCTCGGCAGGTGTTTGGCCGATTTCTCCGCCTCCGGCGGAAACACATGCGGCAAATCATGCTTGCGCAGCGCGATCTCGATTTCCATCCCCGGGTCGGCGTAATTGCCGAGCACTTCGATTACGCGTCCGATTGGCTGTGCGTGCCTGCTCGGCTGCTTGATGATTTCCACCATCACCACTTGCCCCGGTTTCGCCGCGTGGCTTTCGTCCCGCGGCAGCAAAATATCCTGGCTGATGCGCTTGTTTTCAGCCGCCACGAACTGGATGCCGTGCTCTACGTGCAGCCTGCCCACCAGGCGCTGGTTGGCGCGCGTGAGCACCTCGACGATGCTAGCCTCGGGCCGGCCGCGGCGGTCCACCCCGATTTCGCGCGCCATGACCCGGTCGCCGTGCAGCACTTTTTGCATTTCCTTGGGGCCCAGAAACAGATCGGGCCCGCCTTCATCCGGTATCAAAAAACCGAAACCGTCGGGATGCCCCTGCACTGTGCCCTTGATGAGATCGAGTTTGTCCACCACGCAAATCGCGCCTTTGCGATTGCGCATGATTTGCCCGTCGCGCTCCATCGCCCGCAGCCGGCGGTCGAGCAGCGCAGCCTCATGGCCGCCAACCCCAAGGGACCGCATCAGTGTTTCAACGGAAAGCGGAACGCCCTGCTCTGCGAGAATCTGTAAAATGAATTCGCGGCTCGGCAAGGCATCCCGATAGTTCAAGCGTTCGCGCTTAAAATGCGGGTCAAGCTCGCGCAATTTGGATTTCACTTTGGGCGGCTGGCGCGATCGGTGTTCCGCTTTGGTTAAGGTTTTAAAATGCTTCGGGGATTTCGTTGACAAGAAAATGTTTTCCTATTAGATTTGCACCTTCTCGAAAGCCGAGATGGCGGAATTGGTAGACGCACCAGGTTCAGGTCCTGGCGGTGGCAACACTGTGGAGGTTCGAGTCCTCTTCTCGGCACCAAACGGCACGATTCCGGATCTA
Source organism: Burkholderiales bacterium (assembly GCA_035558075.1). GTDB lineage: Bacteria > Pseudomonadota > Gammaproteobacteria > Burkholderiales > JAHFRG01 > JAHFRG01. Next base: position 2,190 of record DATMDB010000219.1, on the reverse strand, counting down.
TTCGAAATAATTAAAGCGTCTTTGCAATCTTCCACCGGCTCCCGCACCATTGATTCCAATTACTTGAACGGGTGGCGCAACACGATGGTTTCTTCGCGCTCCGCCCCGGTGGAAATTATGTCAATCGGAACATCGCAAATTTCCTCGATGCGCTTGAGATAATTCTGCGCTGCCGACGGCAGGTCTTCAAAACGCTTCAAACCCACCGTACTTTCCTTCCATCCGGAAATTTCTTCGTATATCGGCTCGCTCTCGGCGAGCAGTTCCGCGCCCACCGGCAGAATATCGCTCTCCGCGCCGTCAACTTTATACCCCACTCCCAGGCGCAGCCGTCGCATGCCATCGAGCACATCGAGTTTGGTAACGCACAAACCCGAGACGCCGTTGATCTGGATCGAGCGCTTCAGCGCGGCAGCATCAAACCAGCCGCAACGGCGTGGACGCCCGGTGGTCGCGCCGAACTCCTTACCGCGCGCCGCGAGCTTTTTGCCCACGTCATCACTCAATTCGGTAGGAAACGGGCCGGAGCCCACGCGCGTGGTATAGGCTTTGGTAATTCCCAGCACATAGTGCAGCATCTGCGGTCCAATGCCGCTCCCCGCAGCAGCGGCTCCTGCTACGCAATTGCTAGAAGTGACGTAAGGGTAAGTGCCGTGGTCAATGTCGAGTAGTGTCCCCTGAGCGCCTTCAAACAGAAGATTTTTTCCTTCGCGGCTCGCCTGGAATAACAAGCGCGGCACGTCCGCGACCAGGGGCTTGATTTGCCCGGCAAGCGCGAGCGTGGCTTCAAGGGTGCGCTGGAAATCCACGGTCTTTGCGTGGAAATAATTCTTCAGCACAAAATTGTGGTATTCCAGCACTTCGCGGAGCTTGGCCGCGAAGCGTTTGCGGTGAAACAAATCCTGTAAACGGATGGCGCGCCGCGCCACCTTGTCTTCGTAAGCGGGACCTATGCCGCGTCCGGTAGTGCCGATCTTGCGCGCGCCTTTTGCCGCTTCGCGCGCCTGATCAAGCGCCGCGTGATAAGGCAGAATCAGCGGACAGGCCTCGCTGATTTTTAACCGCCCGATTACTTCCACTCCAGCTTTTCTGAGCGTAGCCATTTCATCCAACAGGGCTTGCGGAGAAACCACCACGCCATTGCCGATATAGCAGTTGACCCCGTTACGCAGGATGCCGGAAGGAATCAGGTGCAACACGGTTTTCCTGCCGTCAATCACCAGCGTGTGGCCGGCATTATGCCCGCCCTGGAAACGCACCACGCCCTGGGCATGGTCGGTGAGCCAATCCACGACCTTGCCCTTGCCTTCATCACCCCATTGCATGCCGACGACGACGACGTTTTTCGACATACTCAATCCGGTCGCTTCAGCCCGCTGACTTCCCAAACTCCATTGCGCAATACCAAAGTGCGGCCACAATTGAGCTCGTTGCGCGAGTTTTCATGTCCTGGCAAATCAACGATCACAATCTCTCCCTGTTCGCGCAAGCGCGCGATCTTTTCTTGCAGCACCGCATCCTGCGCATAAGGCGCAAGTATGGCCGTGGCCGCTCCATCTATGGGCAGTAGCGCAGATATTTCACGCAAATCCATGCTGAATCCGGTCGCGGGCCGCGCGCGCCCGAAAGTTTTGCCCACTTCGTCATAGCGCCCGCCCAGCGCGACGGCGTTGGCCGAGGCTTTGACGTATGCGCCGAACACCACGCCGCTGTGGTAGCGATAGCCGCGCAGCTCGGCCAGATCAAAGCACAGGCTCGCCACCTGGTCCCGCAGCTCTTTGGCAAGCGTGCGCAAATCCGCGAGCGCCGCGGAAATTTCCGGATAATCGGGCAGGTGTTTGGCTGCTCGCTGCAACACTTCGTCGCCGCCATAGAGTTCGGGGAGCAACAGCAGCGCCTGTCTTACGCGCTGTTCGAGGCCGCGCGTCAACTCGCGTAAAGCGGGCATATCCTTGGATTGCAACACCCCGAAAAGCTCCGCTTCAAGCTCGCTCGGGACCTCCCCTCGCTTGGCGATACTGCGAAATACCGCGACATGGCCCACATCGAGATGCACATCCGCAATGCCCGCCAGCTTGAGCGCTTGCAACATCAGGCGCTGAATCTCGCTGTCGCTTTCCAATCCGTCGTGGCCATAAAGCTCGGCGCCTATCTGCAGCGGCTGGCGGGTGTGCGCGGATGCCGCAGGCA
>DATMDB010000218.1:0-8318 GCA_035558075.1 Burkholderiales bacterium | reverse complement strand
CAGGCCGGGTTGCAGGCTGGTTTTCATCAAGACTCCTTACTTGTTCCGCCGATATTACCGCAGAAAACGATTTCCCCGCTTGGGGAGCAATGGAACCTCTGATTAAATCCCCGCGGTTGCGACGGCGGCTTTCCGGGATGGGATGCGCGAAGCGAGGCGCAGCCAATGGCCACCCCCTTTGGCAAGCCGAGCGACAAAGCAAACTGCCCGGAAAGGCGCCCCGGACTCGGTCTCGCGCGAGCGTAGTGCGGGAAGGGGCGCAAGATGCCGAAGAAACACGTGAAACGGGGCGCTCGCGCTGCCGTTCCCGCACTCCAAGCTTCGCTGATCGTGTCACTGCAGCCGTCCCATCCGGGTTGCGGTAAAATGCGGCGTCGGCGCCATTGCGCTCCTCGGCTTCGTAGTCCTGGCTACGACCTTCGTCGCACGCCTTGCATCCATCCGCATTTTGCCAGCAACGCAATCCGCGGAGGATTTAATCAGAGGTTCCTGAGATTTACGGTAAGCTTTTCGTTCCCTCAGCGGGCAAAACGATGAAATTCCTTAAAGCAGTGCGCCTCGATGCCTCCGATAGCCACCTGTATGCGACCGAAGGCGCTGCGGAAGATGGAGAATGGCTGGTCAGCGGCGGCTACGCAGTATGCAATCTTGACTCTGGCCAACATTTCCGACCGCATTGCCGCTGCGATACCTCGTTCATCGGCCTTGCCAATCTCGGGCGCTGCACCATCGCCGAAGTGGTGGAAATCGACGAGACTACTTACCGCCGACATATGGAAACCCTGACCCGGCATTTTTTAAATCAGCTTGGCGCACCCTCTGAAGAGGCTGCGCGCGCGCTGGCGGAAGAGGAAGTGGCTTACACCGCCGACTTGTGCGAAAGCTTCAATCCTGAGGTATGGATCACCGTAAAGCGCACGCCTAAACCGGGCGGAGAAGGTTTTGCCGAACATTACTCAGTATTCAAAAGACTCATGATAGGAGCGCATAAACTGTGAAGCCGGAAGACATTAGCGAAAATTCGCGCGTCTCGCGCAGGATGTCCGACATCCAGCCTTTTCATGTGATGGCGCTCCTGGCGCGGGCGCGTGAGCTGGAAGCACAGGGGCGATCTATCATTCACATGGAAATCGGCGAGCCGGATTTCCCCAGCGCGCAGCCGGTCATCGCCGCGGGAATACGCGCACTGCAACAGGGCAATATCCACTACACGCCAGCACTGGGGCTCCCGCAGCTGCGCGAAGCCATCGCGGCTTTTTACCTGAAGCGTTACGGTCTCAGGATTTCACCCGCGCGCATCATCGTCACCCCCGGTGCGTCCGGCGCCCTGCTATTAGCGCTGGGAATCCTGATTAATCCCGGCGAGAAAGTGCTGATGAGCGATCCGGGCTATCCGTGCAACCGCCATCTCGTGCGCCTCATTGAAAGCCTCCCCATAGGCATAGGAACGGACGCTGCCACTGGTTACCAGCTCACTCCTGAACTCATTGCCAAACATTGGGATGCCAAGACAGTGGCAGTGATGATCGCCTCGCCTGCCAATCCGACCGGGACGCTGGTAGGCCAGGAAAATATGCGAGCTATTGTGGAAAAAGTACACGCTTTGGGCGGCAGGCTCATCGCCGATGAAATCTACCATGGGCTAGTGTACCAAGGGGAAGCCGCAACTGCATTGTCCATTTCAGACGAGGTTTTTGTAATTAACAGCTTTTCCAAATATTTTGGTATGACCGGCTGGCGCCTCGGCTGGCTGGTGGCACCGGAAACCTATGTGCGCGAGGCTGACAAGCTTGCCCAGAACATTTTTCTCGCCGCTTCCACTCCCGCGCAATACGCCGCGCTTGCCGCTTTTCAGCCGGAAACCATTGCCATCCTGGAACAACGGCGCGTTGAATTCCAACGCCGCCGGGATTACCTGCTGCCTGCGGTGCGCAATCTCGGGTTTGATGTGCCGATCAATCCACAGGGCGCTTTCTATCTCTATGCCGATTGCAGCCGTTTTACCAAAAACAGTGAGGCTTTTTCCAGGGAAGTGCTGGAACATGCCGGGGTTGCCATTACACCGGGGGTGGACTTTGGCAACTATGAAGCTAAGCGCCATGTGCGCTTTGCCTATACCACTTCTCTGGAAAATCTGAGGGAAGGCGTGCACCGCCTGGAAGCTTTCCTGCGCAAAAGCTGATGCGCAGCCTTATTTCCAGTGGGGCGGCCAGGTCTTCTGAAAATAGGGAAGTGCCTCGACGCGCTCCATCCAGGCCGCAAGCTTGGGACCCAGCGCAGGGCGTAGCGCTAGATCTGGCTTTTTCTTTTCCAGGCGCAGCGCGAGCGCCAGCATCGGGTAGAGCGTGAAATCCGCCACGGATAGTTTTTTCACCAGGAACTCGCCACGCACCTCACCTTCAAAATGCTGAAGCTCCGCAACGAGTTCCTCTCGGCTTTTGGCTATCACCTCCGCATCCCACTCGGCTTCGGGCTTGAAAAAAATCTGCCGTAGCATCGGATCCAGCACCGCCCTGAGATAATTGTCCGCTTCAAGAACCAGGCGTCGCACAACCGCCCGCTCTTCCGCTTGTTGCGGAAACAACGCGCCGATTCCCGCCTTGGGATATTGATCCTCCAAGTACTCAACGATTGCGGAAGATTCGTACAGTGCCAAGCCGTTATCCACCAACACCGGCACTTTGTGACGCGGATTAAGCTTCAGAAATTCGGGCTTGCGGGTGTCTCCGGCGGAGAAAGACAGCATGTTCAACTCGTAAGGCAGCTGCTTGTATTCCAGCGCAAGCCATACGCGCCAAGCATACGGTGAGCCAGATCCGCAATAAAAAGTCATGCTCATGAAACTAACCCGTTTGTTTTCATGCGCCGCAGTGGTGTAATGCAGAAACCGTGCAAAAGGGTGCCTTCTGGTTTTACAATTGGCTACACGATACACCGTACAGCAAGGCAGCGCCAAGACACGGCGGAAAGGCTCACGGATGAGCGACAATCATGGTCTGTGGCGACGGTCAAACCGGCAGGTATTCCATTCGGGTGGCGAGAAAAGATGAGTGCAAAACAGCTGCTGACCTGGTTGGTCGCCAGCGCATACAGCATCGCCCTTGCTGCACCAATGTATGTCTATACCCGCGAGCAGACTCTGGAGGAGGACCTACGTGGTCCACGTGTGGAATGGATTGGCGAAATCATCGCCACGATTCGCGACGGTGATTATGCCTGTTTTGTATTAGAGCGAATTTCCTACGACATACCGGCATACGGCGATATAGCGCAAAGCCGTTTTATCGCGTGCAACCCGGGTTCTTTTGAAGTGGGCACTTACGCTCCCGGTCGTGAGCTGAGCGTAACTGGCAATCTCGGTCCGGCTGTACCCCGCAAAATCGGTGACCGCATCTATGATTACCCTTTGGTAGCGGGCGCATTTGTGCAGCTCTTGCCGTACCCGCATTATTTTCCGGAATACGACCCGTTCTACCGCCCGATCTATTATCCCTTGCCATATTACCGGCACTACAGGTAAACCAAGCCGCCTAGTCAGACCATCTGATGGAGGCCGTGCGCTAAGAACCGCGTTTCGGGCGGCGAATGACGCGATGCAAAACCTGCCATATGAATCCCTGACGCAGGATATTATCTAAACTTGGTTGTGGTAATTTTTCAGGATCTGCTGGAGCCGCTGCTTTTCACTGATCACTTTGGCAGCATATTGATTGCCGTTGTACTGCGACCCATTGTACATTTGCAGGCCGGTGGTGAGGTCTCCGCTGCGCACGATGTATTCCCGCAATATCCTGGCACCGAGCAGAATATTAATTTCGGGCTCGAGCACCGCTTTTTCCCCGCCAGAGGCAATTATTTTTTCCATGTGGTACCTTGGGATCACCTGCATCAGGCCTTTCGCTCCGGCAACGCTTTCCGCTATGGGGTTAAATCGCGATTCAACCGCCATTACGGCGATGATCAGCAATGGATCGAGACTGGTCTGCTCGCCTGCCGCGTAAGCGGCACTAACGAGTTCCAAGGTGGCATCCAACGACACGCGGTATCGTTTCGAGACAAATTCCGCGAGCGCCAGTAATTTGCCATCTGCCGGAACCCTCGGCTCCAGCACATCTTGTTCCGGCCGTGTCTCCGGCTCTTTCTGGATCGGTGAGAGCGTATAGTTTGTAGAATTGAGCGCGCTGCTCTCGATTTGAGGCAAGTCTCTGGAGTGCAGACTCACTGCGAGCGAGAGTAGGCTCATTAGGAAGGCCAATAAAATGACCATACTCCGCCCCGTCTCAAGGAACGGAGCAGACTTGGTGACTTCAAATTGAATCGACTTTGCCATGATTGCAAATACCTCCTCATTTGCTAACCGCGTTACCTTGCAAAACGCAACGTAAACATCAAATAACTGTTGGTACTGTTGTCAGCCCTCTAGTCGTTGCCGGCTAGACTGGTCAAAAAACACTTTGGCTAGTTGAGAACTTACTAACCATTAATGCTGCACTGCAATATACACATATTACCTTGTTTTAATAGTTGTTGTCCATTTTTATTATTTTTTATTTAATATTTGATGCTGCGACGCGATAAGAATTCCCGCCTTTGGACTTAATTTCAGTAGATGGAACCTCCCTGTTTCGGTAGTAGAAACCCCCTTCTTTGAAAGCAAATGACTTTATGTGTAACTTCGGCCGTGTGAGTCTCTGGTGAGCAATACTTATGCCAACGTGTTAAGTCCCTATTTCATTGTGAGTATTTGGAAAATGCCGATTAAGCACCTAATCGGAGCTGTAAACTTTGAGATACTAAGGCGCAAATTACCGCGCAAAAAAAAACATTTCGCGCAGAAATAATATCTGGCGCGCGTGAAAAATGCTGGCGGGAAATCTCAATATCCCACAGGAAGTCAATAGATTACTTGATGAAACTCTTTGCAAGGGCTGTGTTTTAGTGCGTTCCAACAAAAAAGGCCGGTTGCGATGCCAGTCCCTGCCTTTCAACGCTGCCATTCCCTGCGTTATTACTGAATTTTGTACTTTAAATTCAATAGAATATATTTCTTCCGATTCTGTCCTCGCCCCTGCGATTTTTTTGAGGCACAAGAGACCTCTCATCCTGATACTGGGATGAGACGGCAGAAAAATTTGTTTCGTCCTGTCGCCGGTACGAAAAATTAGTGGTAACATGCCACTCTCCGCCTGATAGACCGACTCGCCCAAATAGACTCAGCGGTGCGACTGCGGGTTACGCCCCTAAGGGTAACGCTCCGCAGTCGCTGCTGAATCAGCTACAACGGCCTTGAGCCAGTCGGAGCAAAGGGCCAAGCCGATGGTGCAGGTCTTGACATCGGCCGCGGTACCGGCGCTGGAACGGGGCTTACTACCGGCGTTACCATAGGCTTCGCCGCCGGTTTTCTGGCGGACTTTTTGGCCGCTTTCTTCTTCGCCGACTTCTTTGCTGACTTCTTTTTGGCCGCTTTTTTCCTGGCAGATTTGCTTGCCGCGGCCCTCTTTTTTTTGGTCGTCTTCCTTTTTGCCGATTTCCTTGTTTTTTTCTTGTTCGACGTTTTTTTCTTCTTGGCTGATTTCTTCTTGCCTTTACGTTTCGCTGCCATTTCAACCTCCTAAATGAAAGTTAAGCAGAGTGCTCTTCTCACCCTGCCACGCACTACCACTACCACTACCACTACGACTACCACTACCACTTATCCCGGGATCCGACGGCAGTCGCTTAATAGACCGCCATGCCGAGATTCTGCAGCAGTTCTTCTCTTCTAATGCGTACCTTGAGACCTGCCTCACTTACCACCTCCTGGTATATCGCCCAGGAATCGACATTCCTTTCCAGCAAATAGTGCGGCCTGCAAGCCAACGTCTTTTGTTTTCTTGTGTTCCTCCTCCATCTCGATCCGCGACTTCAATCCCAGTTCAGCGCTCCACCTGTTTGGTACTCAATCACGCGGGTTTCAAAAAAGTTTTTCTCCTTCTTTAAATCAATCAACTCGCTCATCCAGGGGAAAGGATTGGTCGCGCCAAGGAACATCGTATCCAGACCGATCTGCTGGCAGCGGCGGTTGGCAATGAAACGCAAGTATTCCTTGAACATCGACGCATTCAGGCCGAGTACCCCGCGCGGCATGGTATCTTCGGCATAGCGGTACTCCAGTTCCACGCCTTTCTGGATCAAACCTTTTATCTCCTCGCGGAATTCCTGCGTCCACAAATGCGGGTTTTCCATCTTTATCTGGTTAATGACGTCAATACCGAAGTTGCAGTGCATGGATTCATCGCGAAGTATGTACTGATACTGTTCGGCCGAGCCTGTCATTTTGTTTTGCCGCCCCAGCGCCAGGATTTGCACAAAGCCCACATAGAAGAACATCCCTTCCATGATGCAGGCGAACACGATCAGGCTCTTCAGCAGCTTCTGGTCATTTTCCATCGTGCCGGTCTTGAATTCCGGATTGGTCAGCGTGTCAATAAACGGCAACAGGAATTCGTCCTTGCTGCGGATGCTTGCAATCTCGTGATACATGTTGAATATTTCGCCCTCATCAAGCCCCAGGCTTTCCGTGATGTATTGATAAGCATGAGTGTGGATAGCCTCCTCAAATGCCTGGCGCAGCAAATACTGCCGGCATTCCGGGTTTGTGATATGGCGGTAGGTGCCGAGCACGATATTGTTCGCAGCGAGGCTGTCGGCCGTGACAAAAAAACCCAGGTTGCGTTTAACGACGAGGCGCTCGTCTTCGGTGAGGCCGAGCGGGTCCCTCCACAGCGCGATGTCGCGGCTCATGTTGATTTCCTGTGGCATCCAGTGATTGGCGCAGGCAGCAAGATATTTTTCCCAAGCCCATTTGTATTTGAATGGCACCAGTTGGTTAACATCAGCGCGGCAATTGATGATGCGCTTGTCTTCGACTGAAATGCGCTTCACGCTGTTGCCGGCGGCGTAGCGCTCCTCGGGCTGCGTCAATGCAGGTGCCGCCGGAACGAATCCGGTCACCGGTTGCAGGCCTAGGCCCGGAACCGAGCCCACATCATCTTCAAATTGCAACATTTTTTGCCTCCTTTATGTAGTTTTAGGTGGATGCTCATTACTGACAAGATTCGCAATCTAGATTATGGACGGAACACATCTGTACTCCGTCCTGAGTCTGGCTTTCTGCCACCGGAACAGCATTGAGCTGCCCCGCCTTGACCGTGGACTTCTCGGCGTGCGTTGCACCCAGCGTGCGCAGATAATAGGTAGTCTTCAAACCACGCCGCCACGCATGTTTGTACACCTCATCGAGTTTCTTGCCGCTTGCTCCCGCCATATAAATATTGAGTGACTGCGCCTGGTCAATCCATTTCTGGCGGCGCGAGGCCGCGTCCACCAGAAACACGGGGTCGATTTCAAAAGCACTAGCGTAAAGGTTGCGGATATCGCCGGGGATGCGGTCGATTTTCGAGAGGCCACCATCGAAATACTTGAGGTCAGAAATCATCACCTCATCCCACATGCCAAGCTTTTTCAGGTCATCTACCAGATATTGATTGACTACCGTGAACTCGCCCGACAGGTTGGATTTGACATACAGATTCTGGTACGTGGGTTCGATGCTCGCGGAAACCCCGATGATGTTGGCGATGGTCGCGGTAGGCGCGATCGCCAGGCAATTGGAATTTCGCATGCCGTGGGTCTTGATGCGCGCGCGCAAAGCATCCCAGTCGAGCACAGACGATTGATCCACCTCGACATAACCGCCGCGCGCCTCACTGAGCAGCTTCAAAGTGTCCTGTGGCAGTATGCCGCGGTCCCACAGCGAGCCGCGATACGAGGGATAGCGCCCGCGCTCCGAAGCGAGCTCGGTGGACGACCAGTAGGCATGGTAGGCCACCGCTTCCATGGAGCGGTCGGCGAACTCGATTGCGGCCTCTGAAGCGTAAGGGATGCGCAGCTCGTGCAAGCAATCCTGAAAACCCATGATGCCAAGGCCAACTGGGCGGTGCTTGAGATTGGAATTGCGCGCCTTGTTGACGGCGTAGAAATTGATATCAATGACGTTATCCAGCATGCGCATGGCGGTGCCCACCGTGCGCTCCAGCTTGTCATGGTCAAGCTTTCCGTCTTTCAAGTGCGCAACCAGGTTGAGCGAACCCAGGTTGCACACTGCGATTTCGGAGTCGTTGGTATTGAGCGTGATCTCGGTGCAAAGATTGGAGCTGTGCACCACGCCGACATGTTGCTGCGGCGAGCGGACGTTGCAGGCGTCCTTGAAGGTAATCCACGGATGCCCGGTTTCAAACAGCATGCTCAGCATTTTGCGCCATAGCGTGAGCGCGGGG
>DATMDB010000217.1:0-3875 GCA_035558075.1 Burkholderiales bacterium | reverse complement strand
TCGGCAAATCCACTTTGTTTAACCGCCTCACCAGAAGCCGCGACGCTATTGTTGCCGATGCGCCGGGGTTGACGCGCGACCGGCATTATGGTCATGGCAGGGTGGGGATAAAACCTTTTTTAGTCGTGGATACCGGCGGTTTCGAGCCGGCGGCCAAAGGTGGCATTTTGGCTGAGATGGCGAAACAGACTCAGCAGGCCATCGCCGAAGGCGACAAGATTCTGTTCATGGTGGATGCGCGGCAAGGCTTGCAAGCAGGCGACAAGATCATCGCGGAGAACTTGCGCAAGAGCGGACGCCCGCTGTGGCTGGTGGTGAACAAAGCGGAAGGGATGGTGCGGGAGGCTGCAGCTGCTGAATTCTTCGAGCTGGGCTTGGGCGAGCCTTTGCCGATATCGGCAGCGCATGGCGAAGGCGTGAATGAGCTCATTGAGCTGGCGTTGGTAGACGTGCCGCCCGCGCAACAGCTCGAGGAGCAACGCAAGCATCCCAAAATCGCCATTGTCGGCCGCCCCAACGCGGGCAAGTCCACGCTGGTCAACACCCTGCTCGGCGAGGAACGGGTTATCGTGTCGGGCGAGCCGGGCACGACGCGCGACAGCATTTATGTAGATTTTGAGCGCAATGGCAAAAACTATACCTTGATTGACACTGCAGGATTGAGAAAGCGTGGCAAAGCGCATGAAGCGGTCGAAAAATTTTCGACGATCAAAGCCCTGCAGGCGGTGGAGGACGCCAATGTTGTCGTGCTGGTGCTGGACGCGCAGCAGAATATTGCCGAACAGGATGCGCATATTGCGGGATTTATCCTGGAGGCGGGCAGGGCGCTGGTGCTGGCGGTCAACAAATGGGACGGGTTGAGCGTTGAACAGCGCGAGAAAATCAAAAACGAAATGGCGAGGAAACTCAGGTTTCTGGATTTTGCCAAGGTGCACTACCTATCCGCGCTTGAGGGCAAGGGCGTTGGCGCGCTGCTCAAATCAGTGGATGCGGCGTACCGCGCGGCAATGGCGAAACTCCCCACTCCCAAGCTTACCCGTGCTTTGCAATCTGCGATCGCCAGGCAGCAACCGCCGCGCACCGGGCTGATCCGCCCCAAACTGCGCTATGCCCATCAAGGCGGCATGAATCCGCCGCTCATCGTGATCCACGGCAATGCGCTAAACCACGTTCCGGAAAGCTACCGGCGCTACCTGGAAGGCGCTTTGCGCAAGGTTTTCAAGCTGCAGGGCACGCCCCTCAAAGTCCAATTCAAGCATGGCCGCAACCCCTATGCCGGCAAATAGGTTTGAAAACAAGATAATTGGGCCGGGTCAGGCGGCTGGCTTTAAGCCAAAAAATCGAGTAAAGTGAAGGGACCTCTGATTAAATCCCGCGCGTGGCGCGTTGCGGGCGAGTGGTGGACAGATGCTAGGCGCGAGGGCGCAGCGCTATCGAGATATAACGCAAGCCCGAGCAACACCGCAGATGGCCGTCCAATCGCCGCAACCCGGATGGGACGTGACAATCCGTGCACATGGCTTTGTTGTTCGTCGCTTGTTTGGCCTTCACCAAACGACGCTCCTTACGCCTCGCCCTGCACCCGGATTGCACACCGTCGCGCACGCGATGGACTTAATCAGAGGTCCCAAATAATTAAAATAGGAGTCCAAATGAGTGCAAAAGGGCAATTGTTACAAGACCCGTTCTTGAATGCTTTGCGCAAGGAACACGTGCCGGTATCCATTTATCTGGTGAACGGCATCAAATTGCAGGGACAGATAGAATCGTTTGACCAATACGTGGTGCTGTTGAAAAACACCGTAACGCAAATGGTGTACAAGCACGCAATTTCAACCGTGGTGCCCGCCAGGGCGGTCAGCATACCATTCGAGCAATCCTCATCCTCAGAGAGTTAATGCTGGAAGTTTTGGAAGTTAATGTTTGAGCGTCCCGACAGCGGGAACACAGGAGTATTGGTCAGTCTCGATTTTGGCGAGGCGGGTTATGACGAAAGCCTGCAAGAATTGCAGCAACTTGCGCTGAGCGCCGGAATCATCTCCAAACTGGTAATAAAAGGAAAGCGCTCCAAGCCGAACCCGGCGCTGTTTGCCGGCACAGGCAAAGTCGCCGAAATCGCACAAGCCGTGCGCGAGAGCGGTGTGCAGGTCGTCATATTCAACCATGATTTGTCCCCCGCCCAGGAGCGCAACCTGGAGAAGGAACTGCGCTGCAGAGTGGTGGATCGAACCAGTCTTATCCTCGATATCTTCGCGCAGCGCGCGAAAAGCCACGAAGGAAAGCTGCAAGTGGAGCTAGCGCAACTTGAGCATCTTTCCACCCGCCTGGTGCGCGGCTGGACCCACTTGGAGCGGCAAAAAGGCGGTATTGGCTTGCGCGGCCCGGGCGAGACGCAATTGGAAACCGACCGCCGCCTGCTCGCGAAACGCGTCAAGGTGCTTAAGGATAAGCTCGCGCGGTTGCGCCGTCAGCGCGAAGTGCAGCGCAAGGCGCGCCACCGCGCCAAGGTGCTGTCGGTATCGCTGGTGGGTTACACCAATGCCGGCAAATCCACGCTATTCAATTGTCTTACCCATGCCCACGCTTATGCCGCAGACCAGCTGTTCGCGACTCTCGATACTACTTCGCGCAAACTGTTCATCCCGGATTGCGGCACGGTGGTGCTTTCCGACACTGTAGGTTTTATCCGCAGCCTCCCGCATACCCTGGTTGATGCGTTCCGCGCTACTCTGGAAGAAACCGCGCTGGCGGATTTGCTGCTGCATGTTGTGGATGCCAGCCATCCCAACCGCGACCAGCAGATCATTGAGGTGAACAAAGTGCTTGCAGAGATCGGCGCAGATCAGCTGCCGCAGGTGCTGGTGCTCAATAAAATCGACTTGTGCGGCTGGCGGCAGGGCATGGAGCGCGACGAGTATGGTAAAATCGCGCGTGTTCGTTTGAGCGCACACACTGCTGAAGGCACGGATCTGGTGCGCCAGGCGCTGTTTGAAGCGATGCGCAGCGAAACTCCGGAACCTGTTGCAGTAAAAGTGGCCTGAGCTTGAGCCGCTCAGTACGGGTGCCTCGGCAACCGTAATGGATTATTTGAGATAAACCACATGGCATTGAATGACCCACAATGGGGCAGGCGCGGCAACCAAGGCCCGCCCGACCTTGATGAAGTATGGCGCAGATTCAATGAAAAATTGAATGCGCTGTTCGGCCGCGGCCGCTCTTCCGGCGGCGGGCCCGGCAACGCCGCACCCAGACAGTTTGGCGGCGGGTTGGGTTTGCTCATCGTGCTGGTTTTGCTGGTGTGGCTGGCAAGCGGCTTCTACATCGTGGACGCGTCGCAGCGCGGAGTTGTGTTGCGTTTCGGCAAATACCTCGAGACCACCCAACCCGGACCGCGCTGGCATCTGCCTTATCCCATCGAAGGCGTGGAAATCGTTAATCTCTCGCAAGTGAGAACGGTAGAAGTCGGTTACCGCAACAACGTCAAAAGCAAGGTGATCAAGGAATCGCTGATGCTCACCGATGATGAGAACATCATTGATATCCAGTTCGCGGTTCAATACATTCTGAAAAGCCCCGAGGATTACCTGTTCAACAACCGCTCGCCGGAAGACTCGGTGCTGCAGGCCGCGGAAACAGCGATACGCGAAATCGTGGGAAAAAGCAAAATGGATTTTGTGCTCTATGAAGGTCGCGAGCAGGTGGCGGCTCACGCCACCAGCCTGATGCAGGAAATCCTCGACCGTTACAAGACGGGAATACAAATCAGCAAGGTAACCATGCAGAACGCGCAGCCTCCGGAGCAGGTGCAGGCGGCGTTTGACGATGCTGTGAAAGCAAACCAGGACCGCGAGCGCCAAAAAAACGAAGGCCAGGCG
>DATMDB010000216.1:0-3545 GCA_035558075.1 Burkholderiales bacterium | reverse complement strand
CATCGTGGAGGCCGCCACCAGTGTTTGCGACGCGCTGATCTCGCTAAACCGGAATCCGCTCGACGCCGTTACCCGCTTGAAGCTGCTCGAATTGTACACGACCGCCATTAACAACCTGACGCCGGATTTGCAGCACAAATATACGTTGGTCGCACTGCCGTTGCCTGAGAAAAGCCGCCAGGCCGCGAATCTGGCACGCAGGCTGTTCTTGGAGCTGGCGTATGGCTACAAGATCCTGCTGGTCGAACGCCTGGAAAAAAAACGCATCGGCTTTGGCGGCCGCGTGCACTTGGCCCTCCTGATCCAACGCACCATCGCTGCATTGAGTAAAGCACTGTGCGCGTTTTACAAAACCTATTCCCCCACACCGCCAGGCATATGGTCGGAAATCCACCAGCTGGCGCACCTCGCGCTGGAGCGCAACCTGCACAACGAGCCGGTGGATAGAGGCCGCAACAGCATCAGCGCAACTTACAAGCAGATTGTGCTGCTTGCCCTGGAGAATCCCTATAAGCTGATGCAGGGAGAGGTGGACCGGGTCAACGATTACCTTGCGGAGTACGGGGATCTGGCCAAACTCTACCCCATGCAAGCTACGCAGAGCTCCCTCGGGGTATTCCTGGTTGACCTGACCAGCGACGCTTCGCCCAGATCCCTAGAGATGGACCATGCCAAAGGGAGTAATTACATTCTGCTCAGCACTGACGCGCTCGTTTTGAATTTGCAGGATCAAATTTCCAAACTTGAATCCGGGAAGCCGCCGAAGGCGCTTAACTTGCCGGATTACGCCAAGCTGCCATCATACCTAAACCTGATGCGCCATCTGCTCAAAGACTGGACACTTCTACCCAAACGCAAATTCCAGCGCATGGCAAACAATAACATCATGGAAATGTGCGTGGGCCTGCGCGCGGCGTCCCACTTCATTTCATTTCAGCCCGAGGCGACCGAGATGGAAACTCTGGATTTCAGAGGTATTGAACAAAGCGGCTCTCGGGCCATGGGCAAACCGGAACAGTCGCAGTTTGTCACCAGCCGGTGGGCGGCCACCAATGAAAGTGCTGGCGGGCTGGCACTGAAATTCATCTCCGGCAGCACCCAGCCGATCCGCATCGGGGAAATCATCGCTTTGCGCTCACAGGGCAGTCAAAATTGGAATATCGGCGTTGTGCGCCGGGTGTTCAGCGACAAACCGGAGCATCTCGAACTCGGCGTGCAGATGCTGGCGCCTACGGCATCCCCGATCACCATCAAGCCGGTTATAGCCGGTCCCAAGGACACGTTCCAGGCAGCGCTGCTGCTGCCTGAAATCCGCTCTCTGCAACAGCCCGCCACGATTGTTGCGGCGCCCGCCACATATCGCAGCAAACTCGAATACCTACTCTACCAGAGCAGCGGGATCAGCAGCGTGCGCGCTATGCGCCTCATCGAGCAGACCACCAGTTTCGACCAGTTCCAATTCAGCATCGAGTGAGAGGAATCTCACACCGGCCTGCTGTCGTTTTCGTCCTCGGTAAACAGCGTCTTCAGCGGGGTTTTCATTTCCCCTTCCTCAAGCACGTTTTGCAACAAAGTATCAGGGAAGCCGGAATTGGCCGTTTTCGGGTGCGCGTGCTGCGGATCAAACACGAACAGGCGGTACACGTCGGCGACCGCAAGCTGCTCGGCATCGCGCGCCAGCACCCAACCTTCCCCGGCCGCTTTGCGCACCCAGTTTGCCGCACTCAGGCGCTGCAACACGTCTTCGATTTCTTCTATGCCGAGGCGCAATCGGTTGCGCAATCGCGGCACATTCACTACCTCCCCGGTTTTAAGCGATTGATGCAAAGCCCGCAAAATTTGCAGGGCGTGATAAAACTGGTATCCGGGAGCGCGCTCCTCCAACGTGACGTCACCGCGCCAGTTGGAAAGCGATGCCGCCACCACCGCACCCAGCAAGAGCATCAGCCAGGACAGGTAAATCCACAATAGGAAAATCGGGATGCTGGCGAAAGTGCCGTACACCAGCTTATAGCTCGCCAGGTGCGTCACATAGAACGCAAAGCCGCGTTTCATGAATTCGAACGCCGCCGCCGCAACCACGGCGCCCGCCAGCGCGTGCCAAATGGGAACGTAGCGGAACGGCAGGATGAGAAACAGCAGGGTGAACGCAAGCGCGTTCAGCGCCACCGGAGCGAGATTGAGCAGCAGCACTTCCGATCCGGGCGTTTCCCGCGTGAAGCCCTGGGAAACGCCGATGAGCCAGGACGTGAGCGAAAGGCTGGCGCCGATCAGCAGCGGGCCCACTGTCAACATCGCCCAGTAAATCAACATGCGGTTGATCAGGGGGCGTGGGCGGGTGACACGCCAGATGGCGTTGAAGGCCCGGTCAATGGTGAGCATCAGCGCCAGCGCCGTCACCACCAGAACCCCCGCGCCGACGGCAGTGAGGCGCGCGGCGTGCTCGGTGAACTGCTGCATGTACACGCTGACGACTTTGCCCGCGGCTTGCGGCATCAAATTGCTCCATATGAATGTTTTCAACTCGGCTGAAAAATCGGAAAACACCGGAAACGCAGCGAGCACTGCCAGCGCCACCGTAACCAGCGGCACCAAGGCAAGTAAAGTTGTGAAAGTCAGGCTGCCCGCCACCTGGAGGCAGCGGTCCTGCCTGAAGCGCTTCAGTACAAAGCGCAAAAAGCCTGCGCCTGAGTAGATTCTTCTGGGCATGAACGAGAGGGGTAATTCTAATTGCTATATAATACCGGCGATTTGTTTTAAATACTGCCTCTCATGAAAGAAATCCTGGTTCTCTATTACAGTCACTATGGTGCAGTGAAACAAATGGCGCAGGCGGTGGCGCACGGCATTGAACAGGTGAAAGGCGTGAAAGCGCGCATCCGTACTGTACCCAAAGTATCCACGGTATGCGAAGCGGTGGAAAAAGAGGTCCCCGATTCCGGCGCGCCATACGCCGAACTCCAGGATCTTGAAGAATGCATCGCCATCGCAATGGGAAGTCCCACCCGTTTTGGCAACATGGCAGCGCCGCTCAAATATTTCTGGGATGGCACCGGCAGCCTGTGGATGAAAGGCACGTTGATCGGCAAGCCCGCCGCGCTGTTTACTTCCACCGCCAGCCTGCACGGTGGTCAGGAAACAACGCTGCTTTCGATGATGCTGCCGCTTTTACATCACGGCATGTTGATTGTTGGACTCCCCTACTCCGAGCCTGAGCTTTTCAGCACCAAAAGCGGCGGCACGCCTTACGGAGCCAGCCATATCGCTGGCATGACGAGCGACAAACCCGTCACCGAAGAAGAACGCAAACTCTGCATCGCGCTCGGCAAGCGGTTGGCCGAGACTGCTCTCAAACTCGCATGAGTATTGCCGCTGAAGCGCGGCGTTTGCTCCGCAAAAACCGCTTTGGCATGCTGGCCACCCTCTCCAAAAAATTCGGCGGCCACCCATTTGGTTCGATTACCCCCTACATCCTCGACCACGACGCGCGCCCCGTAATACTCATCAGCACCCTTGCGGAGCACACCAAGAACATTGAAAACGAC
>DATMDB010000215.1:0-4429 GCA_035558075.1 Burkholderiales bacterium | reverse complement strand
GCTGCCCGCTACCGGGCTTGAAGCCGCAACCAGCTTGCTCGGCGCAGCGCTGCTGATTTCCAGATAAGCGCCCGCCACGCGTTGGCCGGGGGCCGTGGCCCTCACCCAGGCATGAGCGATCGTAACGGCCTCCTCAGCATGAATAGCGGTGCCGGCAAAGAAAAATGCCAGGGCAAGGGCGGACGGTGTGATTGTTTTTGCCATGAACTCAGTCTTCCCGCAGGTTGCAGCGCATTTGGTATATAATTTTTGCTTATGCAAAAGGTGAAACCACTATTAGCGTTCCTGCTGTTCCCGTCACTGCTTTTCGCCCAGCAACTGCCTGTTCCCCAAGCGCCTTCGATCGCGGCGAAATCCTATCTGCTCACCGATTTTTACAGCAAACAAGTGCTGGTCGGTCAAAATATCGACGAGCACATCGAGCCGGCGTCGCTCACCAAGCTGATGACTGCCTATCTCACATTCGCCGCGCTCAAGCAGAAACAAATCTCACTCGAGCAGACATTTCCGGTTTCCACCCGCGCCTGGCGCGCTGAAGGCTCGCGCATGTTCATCGAACCCGGCAAACCGGTCAAGGTGGATGAATTAATACACGGCATGGTCGTGCAATCCGGCAACGATGCCTGCATCGCGCTCGCCGAAGGCATCGCCGGCAGCGAAGACGCGTTCACGCAGATGATGAACAGCCAGGCGCAGCGCCTGGGAATGAAAAACACGCATTTCATGAATTCCACCGGCTTGCCTCATCCGCAGCACTACTCTACCGCGCATGACCTGTCTTTGCTCGCGGCTGCGATAATACGCGATTTTCCCGAATACTACCCGCTGTATTCGATCAAGGAGTACAAGTACAACAATATATTGCAGGTCAACCGCAATCGTCTGCTGTGGACCGATCCCCATGTGGATGGAATGAAAACCGGTTATACGGAAAATGCGGGTTACTGCCTCATCTCCTCAGTCAAAAGAGGCTCGCGGCGGCTGATTGCAGTGGCCCTGGGAACGGCGTCGGACAGCCTTAGAGCCACCGAAAGCCAAAAGCTGCTCAATTACGGTTTTCAGTTCTACGACACGCTGCACCTTTATGCAAAGAGTCAGGCAGTAACCACTGTCGCGGTTTGGAAGGGCGCCGAAAATTCAGTCAGAGCGGGATTTACGGAGGATGTTTATTTGAGCCTCCCCAAAGGCCAGTCGGAACGCTTGAAAGCCGCCATGGAAAGCCAGCAGCCGCTGATTGCGCCGATCAGCGCCGGACAGAAAGTCGGCGTGATCAAGCTTACCCTGGACGGCAAACCGGTAGCAGAATATCCGCTGATTGCGCTCGAGAATGTAGAACTCGCCAATATCCTCGGCCGCGGGTGGGACAGTTTGCGGCTGCTTTTTAACTAAGGTTGCTTTTCAATTGAGTACGGTTTATCTAAACGGCAGATTCATGCCCCTCGAGGAAGCGCGCGTTCCGGTGCTGGACCGCGGTTTCATTTTCGGCGACGGAATATATGAAGTCATTCCCGCTTACTCGCGAAAGCCGTTCCGTCTCAAGGAGCATCTCAAACGTCTGCAGGCAAGCCTGGATAGCATCCGCCTCAAAAACCCGCACAGCGATTCCCAATGGACCGAGCTGTGTGCGCAACTCGTCGCGCAAAACCAAGGCGAAGACCAGTATATTTATTTGCACATCACGCGCGGGCCGGCAAAGCGCGACCACGCTTTCCCCAAACAGGTCCAGCCCACGGTGTTCATGATGAGCACTCCACTGCAAACTATGCCTCCGGAACTCCTGAAAACCGGGGTAGCCGCGATTACCGCCCAAGATAACCGTTGGCTGCGTTGCGACATCAAGGCGATTTCGCTGCTGCCCAATGTGCTGCTGCGGCAGATGGCGGTGGATTGTGGCGCAGTGGAAACCGTCCTGCTGCGCGACGGCATTCTCACCGAAGGCGCGGCAAGCAATATCTTCGTGGTCAAGAACGGCGTGGTGCTCGCGCCGCCGAAAAACTGTCTGATCCTTCCCGGCATTACCTATGATGTAGTGCTGGAACTGGCTGCCGCCCATTCCATCCCGCACCAGGTAAGGACGGCTTCCGAGTCGGAAGTACGCGCTGCACAGGAACTCTGGATGACTTCTTCCGCCAAAGAAGTATTGGCCATCACTACTCTGGATAACCAGCCAGTGGGTGACGGCAAGCCTGGCAAGCTGTTCTGGCGCATGCATGAGTTGTATCAAAACTATAAAGCAACGGTGATGCGGCGTAGTGAAGCGCAGTCCATATAGAGCCGGTCTATGGGCATCGAGCCTTCATTGTTTGAATACCCGTGCGCCTTCCCTATCAAGATCATGGGCCGGAGCCGGGCGGGATTTGCCCAGGCAATGATGCAAATCGTGATGCGTCATGCCCCCGACTTTGATCCCGCCAGCATGGAAATGAAAACCAGCAAAAAAGGCAGGTACCTGAGCCTTACTTGCATCGTTCAGGCTACGTCGCGCGCCCAACTGGACGATCTCTACCGTGAGCTTTGCGATCACCCGATGGTGGTAATGGTTTTATGAGCGCTTGGAGTGAAAATTGAGGGCGGCAGAGCTAGGAACACAGATGTTACTGCATAAAAATAGAGTCGAGGCTGAAAACTCCTCACTTATTTCCGCTTACCCGTCGTTGTGCGTCAAACGCTTAGGCCTGGTTGAATACTTGCCTGCTTGGCGCGCGATGCAGGATTTCACTGCACGGCGGATTGCCGATACCCAAGACGAGCTCTGGCTTCTCCAGCATTGGCCGGTTTACACCCTGGGTCTGAACGGAAAACCGGAAAATCTGCTTAAAGATGGCGCGACTCCCGTTATCAAAACCGATCGCGGCGGCCAGATCACCTACCACGGGCCCGGACAAATCATCGCTTATCTGCTACTCGATATGCGGCGCCTGAGCATCGGCGTGCGCGGGCTGGTTAGGCGCATGGAGCAGTCAGTGATAGACTTGCTTGAAGGCTACGGTATAAGCGCACGACACCGCATTGATGCCCCGGGTGTGTACGTGAACGGCTCAAAAATCGCCGCGCTGGGTTTGAGGATCAGAAAAGGTTGCTGCTACCATGGCCTCGCGCTCAACGTGGACATGGATTTGCGCCCGTTCCGCGCGATCAATCCCTGCGGCCATCCGGGCATGCAAGTCACGCAGCTGCGCGATTTGGGCGTTGCTGATTCGTTAGCGGAGTTAAGCGAAAAATTATCCGAAAAGCTTGCTTATCACCTGCGCACAAGATGAATCCTGTACCGGAAAACCTCAAGCAAAAAGGCGCAGCCAAGACCGCGCGCATTCCCATCAAGATTGTGCCGCAGCAGAAGCTTGAAAAGCCTGAGTGGATACGCGTAAGGTCTGCAAACAGCGCGCGCTTCTATGATATCAAACGCATACTGCGAGAACACGGGCTGCACACTGTTTGTGAAGAAGCCTCCTGCCCCAATATCGGCGAATGTTTTGGAAAAGGCACGGCAACGTTCATGATTCTGGGAGATCTGTGCACCCGGCGCTGTCCGTTCTGCGATGTGGCCCACGGCAAGCCGCTGCCGCCGGATCCTGACGAGCCTGTAAATCTCGCCAAGACGATAACCGCGCTGAAACTTCATTACGTGGTGATCACCAGCGTGGACCGCGATGATTTGCGCGATGGCGGGGCCCGGCATTTCGCTGATTGCATCCGTTGTGTGCGCGAGTTATCGCCGCAAACCCGCATCGAAGCGCTGGTGCCTGATTTCCGCGGGCGGCTGGAGATTGCCTTGGACATATTAAGCACCTGCCCGCCGGATGTGATGAACCACAATTTGGAAACCGCGCCGCGGCTTTACAAGCAGGCAAGGCCGGGCGCTGACTACCGGAATTCACTGAAACTGCTCAAGGACTTCAAGTCGCGCTTCCCGAACATTCCCACCAAATCGGGTTTGATGCTTGGGTTGGGTGAAACCGACGAGGAAATCCTGGAAGTGATGCGCGATTTGCGCGATCACCATGTGGACATGCTCACACTCGGGCAGTACCTTCAGCCGAGCAGCCATCATTTGCCGGTGCTGCGCTACGCGGAGCCGGCTGTGTTCAAGATGTTTGAACAGCGGGCGCTGGGGATGGGATTTCTGCACGCCGCGTGCGGTCCGCTGGTGCGCTCAAGCTACCACGCCGACCAACAAGCCCATGAGGCCGGGTTGGTCAGCGGCGCAGTATAGCCGAATAAACTTTCCGCTCTTGAAGGACCCCGGCGTCAAGCGCCCACAGGCGCGGCGAGCTTCTCTTCTATCAGCCGGTGCAACTGGGCGAAATCCGGCTCGCCGAGAATGCGTTTGATGATGTTGCCGCGCTTGTCGATGATAAAAGTGGTTGGGGTGAGCTGCACGTCGCCAAAAGCCTGTGCGAGGTTTCCGTGCACATCCAGCGCTACCTGG
>DATMDB010000214.1:0-2085 GCA_035558075.1 Burkholderiales bacterium | reverse complement strand
TGCCGAGCCCCAGACGAGGATGAGGAGGGAACGTCTAATTGCGTTATGCGCGTCGCTATTGTTTTTGACAAGCGGTAAAAGCACTACCAGGATAAAAATCAGGCCACCGACGGCTACCGACATGCCGATCAGCACGAGGGCATGAAACACGACCGAGAGAAAACCGGCGAGCAGGCTCATGGACCATTCTCGATGCTGAAGCGCAGCACGCCTTGGGTGGCGTGGCCATCGGCGGCCAGCACCGAATAGCGCAATATATAATTCCCGGGCTCCAGACGCGGCAAGGGCACTTCAAACCGGTCCGGCGCACCCTGGATGAAATCGGCCCGCGGCAAAGCAATCGCCTGCTTGTCGCCTTTGATCAGAGTCACGCGGGTAAGCGCTTTTTCGATTTTGACGTTGAAGCGCAGCTGGATGCGCACCGGCCCCCGCTTGAGCACCGCGCCTTCACGCGGATTGGAGTCAACAACGATTGCATGCGCCCAGCAAACAGTGTAACTGGCCAGGAACAGCAACACCGACGCGGCGGCAAACAGTTTGGGTTTTCTCATCCCAGTTCAAAGCCTTTTTTCGCTGTGCTTTCCCATTGAGGAAATACTTTGCTAGCGCCCGTTGCTCTTGCGGCGGCTCGCCCTGATCCATAAGCGCCCGCTTTCCTGCGCCTGCCATCCCAACAGCGCGGGGATTCCGAGCAGCAGATCGCGCACGCGTTTTACCAGGGAGAGCGCCAATCCCATTTCAGGAGTAAGGCCAAGCATTTCACCCAGCAGCATGTAGGCGCCTTCCTGGACGCCCAGCGCGCCGGGAACCACAAACGCGGCGCTTTTCACCGCATGGCTCAAGCTTTCGAGAATCAGCGCCTCGAGGAAACTAACGGGACTGCCCATGAAATAAAGCGCGAGCCACACTTCGATGGCGCTGATAATCCAGGAGAGAAGATGGGTCACGCCTGCGGCAAGGAGCGCGCGCCGCTCGCGGTAGAGTTTCTGAATGGTGTCGTGCAGGTTGTCAATTTTCCCGAGCGACAGCCATTCCCATTTGTCCGCTATTTTTTCTATAAAGTTTTCGAGCAACTTGAACATGCCTTTGTGCTGGGCGATGACGAAGCCGCCAAGCGCCAGCGCCGCCAGTACCAGACCTGCCGCGGCCCAGCGCACCGTCTGTTGCGAACCGCCCAGCAATACCAGCAGCAGCAACCCAAGCAGCGTGAAAAAGAATTGCGCGATGCTTTCGAGCGTGAGATCCACCACCACGCTGGCGCCGGCGATGCCGGCACCGGCGCCGTTAAAAGTCAGAATCCTCGCGCCAACCAATTCACCACCGACTTGCATCACCGGCAGGAGACTGGCCACTGCTTCGCGCACTAAGCGCGCCCAGAAAAACACCAATAGCGATTTGCTCCAGGTATTACGCAGTACACGCCGCCACGCCAGCGACGACAGCGTTACCGGCAACAAGTGAAACAGGCTTACCACCACCATGCCCCAACCGACGGTCAGCAGCAGGTCGGACACCGCTATGAAGCCGTGATAGCCGATCAGAAGAATCGCGGCAAGGAGGCCTGCCAGCGCGGCGATGGCGATGGCCAGTTTCATTTTTTCTCCTCGGCCACACTCATGATGGCAGGGAGGACCACCAATGTGCAAAGCAGTGCAAATGACAAGGCGATAGTAAGCAACAACCCCAGACCGGACATGCCGCGGTGTTCGGAAAAAGCCAAAGACCCGAAAGAAGCCACGGTGGTAAGCGCGCTGAACAGCACGGCGCGAGGCGTGCTGCTTCGAAACAGGTGCTCGACATCGAGCCCGCTTCTTTTGCGCATTACCAGGTAAATGCCGAAAGCTATCCCCAAGCCCAGCAGGAGCGGCAGCGCGATAATGTTCGCCAGGTTAAGCGGTAGATCGAGAATAACCGAACTTGCCGCAGTCATCGCCATCGCCAGAATCAACGGCAGCAACACCAGAAATGCGCTGTAGATGCTTTGCAGTACTAGCAGCAGCAGGATAAACGCGGCGCATAAGGCAATCGCAGTGGCCTGCAGGCAGGCCTGCACCACCGTGTCGCCACCCTCGACGAGCGCCACCG
>DATMDB010000213.1:0-3266 GCA_035558075.1 Burkholderiales bacterium | reverse complement strand
GGCGACTGCGCCGGCATGGCGGCCGACCTGTTCGAAACCTACGCCGTGACCATCATCGCCACCATGCTGCTGGGTGCCCTGCTCTTGAGCAAGCCGGAAGTCGCGCCGAAAGCGGTGGCATATCCGCTCGTCATCGGCGGTTTCTCCATCATCGCTTCCATCATCGGCTGTTTCTTCGTCAAAGTTCAACCCGGCAAGAAAATCATGAGCGCGCTCTACCGGGGACTGATTGTCGCCGGCGTGATTGCAGTCATCGGTTACATCCCGATTACCTGGCTGCTGATGGGCGACATCGGCGCGCAATACGCTTATCTCAGCCCGCTGAAGCTGTTCGGCTCGGCGATTGTTGGCCTGGTGCTTACCGGCTTGATGGTGATGATTACCGAATACTACACCGCGACCGAATTCAAGCCGGTGCGCCACATAGCGCAAGCTTCCACCACCGGTCACGCCACCAACATCATCGCCGGTTTGGGAGTCTCCATGAAAGCAACCGCGCTCCCCGTGCTGGCGGTATGTTTGTCAATCTGGGCGTCCTACGCGCTGGCGGGCGTTTACGGCATCGCCATTGCCGCAACCTCGATGCTCTCCATGACCGGCATCATCGTCGCGCTTGACGCCTACGGCCCGATTACCGATAACGCGGGTGGAATCGCCGAAATGGCGAAAATGCCCAAGGAAGTGCGCGCAATCACCGACCCGCTGGATGCGGTGGGCAACACCACCAAGGCGGTAACCAAGGGTTACGCAATCGGCTCGGCGGGCCTGGCGGCGCTGGTTTTGTTTGCCGACTACACTCATGCGTTGGAAGCCGCACACAAAAGCGCCGCTTTTGAACTTTCCGATCCTGCGGTGATTATCGGTCTTTTCATCGGGGGACTCGTGCCTTATCTTTTCGGCGCGATGGCGATGGAAGCGGTCGGCCGCGCCGCCGGTTCGGTGGTGATTGAAGTGCGCCGCCAGTTCAAGGAAATCAAGGGCATCATGGAAGGCACAGCGAAGCCGGATTATTCGCGCGCAGTGGACATGCTGACGCGCGCGGCAATCAAGGAGATGATGATTCCTTCGTTGCTGCCGGTGCTGACACCTATTGTGGTCGCGCTGGTCATGAACTCAATCATGGGTCCCGGCGCAGGCGTCAAAGCACTGGGCGGATTGCTGGTGGGCACCATTGTGACCGGCCTTTTTGTGGCGATTTCCATGACCACCGGCGGCGGGGCGTGGGACAACGCCAAGAAATACATCGAGGACGGCCATCATGGCGGCAAGGGTTCGGATGCACACAAGGCGGCGGTCACCGGCGATACCGTGGGCGACCCTTATAAGGACACCGCCGGCCCCGCGGTAAATCCGCTGATTAAAATTATCAACATAGTCGCACTGCTGATCGTTCCTCTGCTGTAGCAGATTGCGCATCATCCCAACCCCCTCACCGCGCGTAGAATGGGTCTGTTTGAGCCCCCTGTGAGCTGCCGAGCAGCGCAACACAAGCGGGGGAAGTCGGCGAGCACTGTCTGAGCGCGAAGCGCGAGTTGCGCAGCCGCCCGCTTGGGCGAGCAGCACAGGGTACCCCGAAGGGCAGCGAACCGGGGTCGCGTTTTCTTTGGTGACTTTCTTTTGCCTCGCCAAAAGAAAGTCACCAGCCGCCGGGCTGCCCCCGGCGAATGTAAAATTATCACTTCCTCTCCATCAGGGAGAGGAGCGAGATGAATGCAAACGTGAATCATCGCACATCGAGTTGGTCATCCTGATATTTTTATTAAAAGAGGGCGTCATGAACAAATCCTTATTTCTCCTTTTCCTCTTCTCACTCTTGGGCGGTTGCGCCTTAACTCCGCAGAAAGTGTTGGTTAATCCCGATGTCCGCGTTATTGAATCCGAAGCGGGGAAAGGTAAAACGGTCGCATTAAAAGTCACCGACACGCGTGCAGACAAAATTTTGGGCTACCGCACTACTCGTTTAGACAAGGATTCAATCATCCTCACCGATTCGGATATCGCCAAGGTGGTGCAAGAAAAACTTTATGAGGGTTTGAAAAAGAACGGCTTCAACGTGGACGTGCTGTCTGAAGGCGCGCCGCGCTCGCTGAGAGTGGAAGTTAAAACGCTTCAGTATTCCGCGCCAACCGGCTCCTGGACCGGCGGAGTCCGCATCGTCGCCACGCTCAACGCCGTCGTCAAAAATGGCAACACGACTTACGAGAATCTATATGAAGTCGAGAACAAGGAAAGAGTGATTATCAAACCGAGCCAGGAAAAAAACGAAGAACTGATTAACAAAACTCTCTCCGACGTGTTGCAAAGAATGCTGCAAGATCACAAGCTCACCGCCTTGCTGGCGAAGTAATCTGGTTGGCCTGAATTCGATGAAATGACCTCACAGAGCGTCTATGAATCCCACGGCACCGCCTCAACGCGACGAGCCGCGCATGCTGTGGACCGGCCTTCCCGCCTATAACGAGGAAGCAACCATCGCCGCACTGTTCGCGCGGTTCCTCGAGGTCTTTCCGGGCAAATCCATGCCGTATCGCATCGTCCTCTATAACGACGGCAGCAGAAGCCCCACGAGAAATCCTGCAATTATGCCCAGCGTGACCCGCAGATTGCGCCTGGCGAGAAACCAGACGGCCAGGGGAAGCGAAATCACTTTGATTGCGATGGAGAGGCCAATTGCAACGCCGCCGGTAACCGATTTTTTTGCCCAATAAACCAGCCCGAGAAGCGCCAGCATCATGATGTTGGATTGCCCGTGTGGGACATAAATGAAAATGAACCGGGCCGTTGGCAGCAGCGAAAAAAAAGCAGATGACGCAGCGGGTTTTGACCGGAACCTCGAAAAACAGCGTGACGCTGATGAGCTCGTAAAACGCTTTCATAATCCAGCCGGTCAGCAGCACATTTAGCACACACCACAGAACGACGATGGTATTGATTGGGATGAACGTGAAAGGAATAAAAAGATAAGCGAGGAGCGGCGGGTAGAGATAATAATGGACGCCGGCCGGAATCAAAGTGAGCTAAGGGTTATTCCCTGCCAACAGCAGCTCGGCGGCGTGCAGATAAACCTCGAGGTCCACCTTGGCAATTGGGTTTTTAATAAGCTTTGCGCAGGCGAGGCAGATAATGGCAAGCACCGCGATTGCCACCAGTACACGATAGAACTTGACCAGTTTTTCGAATGGCGGGACGCGGAAGCGCTCGGGCATTTTTATTGGAAGAGCGGGTCAGGGCGGGTAGTGCAAGTCCCGGCGGGTGAATAATCTTTG
>DATMDB010000212.1:0-4435 GCA_035558075.1 Burkholderiales bacterium | reverse complement strand
CCGTGTTGGAAGGAGGGAGGGGCACCGAACTCGATACCGCCAATGCGCGCCAGCAACTGAACACCACGCTGGCTACCATTCCACTTCTGGAAGCGTCCATCCGGCGCACCATGTATAGATTGAGCGTGCTGACCGGCCAGCAGCCGCAAGCGCTGGTCGTGGAGCTCGATGAACCCGTGCCGCTCCCTGAGTACAGCGGACCGGTTGCGCTCGGACATCCTGAAGACTTGCTCCGACGGCGTCCCGATATCCGGGTTGCTGAAAGAAGCCTGGCGGCTTCCACGGCGCGCGTCGGGGTGGCGGTTGCTGATCTTTTCCCACGCGTGACCTTTAATGGCAGCGTCGGATACGAAGCTCATAATCTGTCCGGGCTCGGCAGTGCCGGCAGCGATACTTATTCCATCATTCCCTCGATCAGTTGGGCGGCGTTCAACCTGGGAAGGGTGCGTGCCGGGATACGGGCCGCGGATGCGCGCACGGAAGCAAATCTCGCGTTTTACGAAAAAACCGTGCTGACCGCGCTGGAGGAAACCGAGGGCGCACTCATCAACTTTGGACGCGAGCGCGTGAGGCGGGATTATCTGCGGGCGGCAGCGGCGGCCAGCAGGGAAGCAGCGGCACTTTCACGACAGCGCTACCAGGAAGGAATTGCCACCTTTTTGACTGAACTTGATGCCGAGCGCAGGCTGCTTGAAACCGAGCAGCAGTTGGCGCAGAGCGAAACCAGCACTGCGACCGCACTGGTAGCCGTTTATAAGGCGCTAGGTGGGGGTTGGGAAATCGAGCAGCCGCTTGCCGCGAAGTAAGTCGTTTGGCAATCCGCACAAGAAGTTTGGTCTTGTTTCGCTTATCCCGCATTTTGGAAAATCTAAACCGGCTGTTCCTCCGACAGCTGGCGGGTTGATTTACCGGCTTTAGCCCCAATTTACAAGAAACTTGAGTGGAAGCGGCGAAGTATTGCCGCAGAAAACCTATGCATGTAACCCTGCAACCCGTGTTAAATGAGTCATCCCAGACCGGGGACGAACCCACCCCGGTATTTCCTGTCGCAGACGACCGCCTGCTTGATGCGTATTCGCAGGCGGTGGTTGCGGCTGTGGAAAAAGTAAGCGCGTCGGTGGTAAAAATCGACATCGAAAAGAAGGCCGGTCGAAGCGGCGGAAATATTCCAATGGAGCCGGTACAGGGCAGCGGCTCGGGATTCGTGTTTACTCACGACGGGTTTATTCTGACCAACAGCCATGTGGTCAATCATGCAAGGGGACTTGAGGTCACGCTTACCGACGGCCGCCGTTTCCAGGCGGATCTGATTGGAGATGATCCGGACACGGATTTGGCGGTAATCAGGATTTCGGCGCCAAATCTCGTTCCTGCCTGTCTGGGGGAATCACGCTCGATACGCGTGGGACAAGTTGCGATTGCCATAGGCAATCCATACGCCTTCCAATGCACGGTAACGGCTGGTGTGGTCAGCGCATTGGGGCGTTCGCTGCGCGCTCAATCGGGCCGCCTCATTCATGATGTGATTCAAACCGATGCCGCGCTCAACCCGGGCAATTCGGGCGGCCCGCTGGTAAATTCCAAAGGCGAAGTCATAGGCGTCAACACGGCGATTATCCTGCCGGCGCAAGGCATCTGTTTTGCAATCGCCGTCAATACAGCAAAAGTGGTGGTCAGCCAGCTTTTTAAACACGGCAAAGTTAAGCGCGGCTCGGTCGGTGTGGTTGGGCAAAATGTTACGCTCCCGCGGCGGGTGGTACGGTTTCATAATCTGTCTTCGGAGACTGGAGTTCTGGTCATTTCGGTGGAACCAAGCGGTCCGGCGCGTAGGTCCGGTGTTCAGGATGGTGATGTAATCATCAGCTACGATGGCCATTCAACCGCGGGTATTGATGATTTGCACAAACTGCTGAGCGAAGAGCGTATCGGCAAACAGCTAGAGCTCAATGTATTGCGTCGTAACCGAATAGTAACAATGCCAGTCATCGCCGAAGAATTATCGGCAAAGTAAGCATGTCTGGGGAAATCGGACAGAGTGAAAAAATGAGGTCGGAGACAAATTAATTTTGTTTTGAACTGATATTATAACGGGCATTTGGCAATCTTTGTTTCACATTCCATAGAGTCTGTGCCTTTTGCCTATTACAATCGGTTAAACGGATCGCAACAGCGGATTTACCGCCGCAGCGACGGGATTCGTTCAATTCCGTTGCCGGAAACACGTTTTGATCCCTTGCTTGGGGCTCTTGAAAACAACCTCAAGTGCGGTCAAACCAAGGAAGTGGAAACCGTTTGCCAGCGAATCCTCGACCGGTTGACCGGGGCGCTAAACGTCACTGCGGCGCGGGTTAAGGTTTACGCAACGCGGCCCCATGGGCGATGGGGCGAACTCCAAGGCCTTTACACTCCGGCTGAGGACCGCGATTTGGCACGAATCGAGGTCTGGATGCGCACCGCACAGCGTCGGCAGGTCGTGGCTTTCCGAACCTTCTTGAGGACGCTCTTGCACGAGCTTTGCCATCATCTGGATTACGAATTGCTGAAGCTGCCGGAGAGTTTTCACACCGAGGGCTTTTACCAACGCGAGTCGAGCCTGTTAAATCAACTCGCTCCACAGAACCAAACAGTTGTCTAAAATATTACTTTTACTACTGGTTCCGTCCCTTGGATAAATAGATAGATTGGCCGAGTTGGAAAAAATTAGGGTACTTTTTATCTGCACGGGCAATATCTGCCGTTCGCCCACCGCGGAAGCGGTGTTCCGTCGGCGCATTCAGCAAGCGGGCCTTGAACATGCCTTCAGCTCGGATTCGGCGGGGACCCACGATTTCAATCTCGGCAGTGCTCCTGACGCGCGGGCGCAGGCAGCGGCCGGGCACAGGGGTTACGGCATGGAAGGAATGCATGCGCGCCAGGTGACGATGGATGATTTCCAAACTTTTGATTTCATCCTTGTGATGGATAAAAACAATCTGGCGATATTGAAAAAGGCGTGCCCGCCGGAATGCCTGCACAAGCTCACGTTGGTCACGCAATTCAGCAGCAATTACCCGGGCTGGGAAATTCCCGACCCCTATTCGGGCGACAGCCTTGCTTTCGAGCGGGTGCTGGACATGCTGGAGGACGCAGTGGAAGGTCTGGTCAAACGCTTGGGCCGGTAGCTCGAAAACCGGGTTTGCTTAAACGGGCTTGGGCAATTGGCGCACGAATTGCTCGATGCCACGCAACAACATTTCCACCGCGATCGCCGTCAGGATCAATCCCATCAAGCGCTGAAAAGCCTGAACGACGCGCTCGCCGACGAGCCGGCTGATGCGCTCGGCGAAAACGAGCACCGAGGTTGAAATGCCAAGTGCGAGGCTGAGTGCGGTTATCCAATCAACGATGCGCTCGGGTTCTCTGGAAACCAGCAGCAATACCGTCGCGAGCGCCGAAGGGCCGGCAATCGAGGGAATCGCGAGCGGAACGATGAAAGGTTCCCGGTCCATTTTGTCGCCGAAAATTCCGCCGGGATGACGGAATATCATGCGCAGCGCAATCAAAAACAAAATCACGCCACCGGCGATGCCGAGCGAGCTTTGCGAAAGATTCAGTACGCGCATGAAAGGTGCGCCGACGAACGTGAAAGCGAGCAGCACCACATAAGCGATGGCGCATTCCCTGAGAACGATGCCGAGCCTGCGCGAGCTTTCGGTATTGGCCAGCGCTGCAACAAATACCGGGATATTGCCGAACGGATCAACCACCAGCAGCAATACAACGGTGGCCGAGACTAAGGAAATATCCACGGGACAGTGATGGCCTTACTTGCGGGTTTCTACCTGCACCAGCGGCTCATCTTCGCTCAAAGGCTGGGCAGGTCTGATGCGCGGCGGCCTTAGAGGCGCTTTGGGAGCTTCTGTTTCGCCCGTTGTTACTTTGGCTTTTTCCCGGCTGGTTTCGATTTGCACCAGATCATCCGCTTCACTGGTTTGGTACAATTCGGCGAGAATTTTTGCCGGTGTTGCAGCCTCATTGATCACAACGCTATCCTGTGATTTGTGAGCCGGCGCGGACCCGGCGTCAACTTCAACAGCAGGACTCACCTCACTTGCAGGCTTCATCGCGTTGAATTGCTGCTGAGGCGCTTCCCGGAGTTGCATGTGCGCCGTTTCCGCGACTGCTGTTGCCGGCGCGGTTATCACAGGTTTGGGTGGCTGCCGTACTGGCGCGGCGTGGCTTTCTTTGCGCTCACCGCGCTCGCGCTTGCCGCCCCGCCTGCCGCGTTTGCCCCTGTGTTCACCCATCTCTTGCGGTACATCGGATCTCTCTGTTTTGGCCACCGCGGGTTCCGGTTTGGGCTCGGGCCGTTGCTGTCGCGGTCTTTGACCCGGCGGGTTCTCAGTCCGGTCAACGGAGCGTTGCCGTTCAGGCTGGAATCCTCTTGTCGCGGCCT
>DATMDB010000211.1:0-2097 GCA_035558075.1 Burkholderiales bacterium | reverse complement strand
GCAATCCGGCGAGCCACGTCCCGCTCCGCTGCACAGCTTCGCAGGTGCAACGCTGCGCGGGCCCTCCTCGGCTTCGTAGTCCAAGCTACGACCTTCGTCGCGCGCCTTGCATCCATCCGCATTTTACCTGCAACGCATTCCGTGGAGGACTTAATCAGAGGTTCCCGCTTTCCGCATAAACAAAGCCCGCCACTTCACTGTGAAATATGGCGGGCTTTGCAATGTATCGCTTAAACGGCCTATTTCTTTTCTGCTTTCTCGCCTTTGCCGCTCTCTTTCTTGCCAGCTTCAGGCGCTTTGCCGCCTTCTTTCCTTCCGGCATCAGGCTTGTCAGCCGCTTTCTCGCCTTCTTTCTTTTCGCCGGTGACCGCACCCGCTTCGGCCGCAACGCCCTCGGCAGCCGCCGCTTCTTCAGCCTCAGGCGCAACTACCGGTTCTTCAATGACGATGGCCTTAGGCACCTGGACGGTCGCCACTACCGCGTCGTTGCCTCTTACCAGCGCCGTGGACTCGGCTCCTTTGGGGAATTTGAGCTCGGACAGGTGAACCGAATGGCCGAGCGCCAAATCTTTCAGATCAACCTCTATAAATTCGGGCAAATCGGCAGGAAGGCAGGAGATTTCGACTTCGTTCATGACGTGGCTCACGATACCGCCGCCGACTTTCACTCCCGGCGCGATGTCGGCATTGAGGAAGTGCAGCGGAACTTTGGTGTGGATCTTCTTGTCCTTGGCGACGCGCTGGAAATCCACGTGCATCACCTGCATCTTAAAGGGATGCATGTGTACTTCGCGCAGCAATACCTGCTGTTTTTTGCCGTCCAGGTTCATGTTGAGAATCGAAGCGTGGAACGCTTCCAGCTTGAGCAGGTGGTATAGCGCGTTATGGTCCAGCTCGATGGTCTGTGCCTGCTGTTTTCCACCGTAGAGAATTCCCGGCACGCGTCCGGCACGGCGCATGCGGCGGCTCGCACCTGTTCCCTGCAGCGTGCGCGATGTTGCGGCGACTTCTATTTCTTGCATTTTTCTCTCCAGTTGAATAGCACGGTCCGCGACCCGCAGGTCATAATAAAACTTTATTGCATGAACAGCGAACTCACCGAGGCCTCGTTGCTGATTCGCAACATGGTCTCGCCCAGGAGTTCCGCTACGCTCAGGCAGCGGATGCGTTTGCATTTCCTTGCGGCTTCACTCAGCGGGATGGTGTTGGTCACCACCACCTCATCCAGCACCGAATTATCGATGCGCTCGACCGCTTTTCCCGACAGCACCGGGTGCGTGCAATACGCCAGCACCTTTATTGCGCCCTGTTCTTTCAGCGCCTCAGCCGCTTCGCACAGCGTGCTCGCGGTATCCACCATGTCATCCATGATGACGCAGGTGCGGCCTTTGACTTCGCCGATGATGTTCATCACCTTGGCCACGTTGGGCTTGGGACGGCGCTTGTCGAT
Organism: Burkholderiales bacterium; assembly: GCA_035558075.1. Lineage (GTDB taxonomy): Bacteria > Pseudomonadota > Gammaproteobacteria > Burkholderiales > JAHFRG01 > JAHFRG01. The sequence continues at coordinate 647 of DATMDB010000211.1, read as the reverse complement.
AATCGCCAAATCCGCTTCCAGGGGTGTCGCAGCGGCGCGCGCGCGCACCACGCCGCCGACATCGGGCGAGACCACCACCAGATTCTGGTGATCATGTTTCCAGATATCGCCCAGCAAAAGCGGCATTGCGTAAATATTGTCCACCGGGATGTCGAAAAAACCCTGGATTTGTTCGGAGTGCAAATCCATGGTGAGCATCCGGTCCACTCCCACACTGGTGAGCATGTTTGCCACCATCTTGGCGGTGATCGGGACCCGCGCCGAGTGCGGCCTGCGGTCCTGGCGCGCATAGCCAAGATACGGGATCGCCGCCGTGATACGGCTGGCTGAAGCGCGTTTCAGCGCATCGATCATCACCAGCACTTCCATCAGGCTTTCGTTGGGCGGCGAGCAAGTGGACTGCAACACGAAAACGTCTTTGCCGCGTACGTTTTCCAGGATTTCCACCATCACTTCGCCGTCGCTGAAGCGGCCGACGGTGGCGCGCCCGAGATGGATGTTCAGATGTTTCACCACCTGCTCGGCGAGCTTGGGGTTGGCATTGCCAGTGAACACCATCAAATTGTCAAGCCACGCCGTTTCCCCCGATCGCTTGAAGCCGCTTCACCTACAGAGACTCTAAACCTGGCTGGGGAGGTAGGGATCGA
>DATMDB010000210.1:0-4699 GCA_035558075.1 Burkholderiales bacterium | reverse complement strand
GCTGACCTCAGCGCGACCGGAGAACATCGGCCACAGCGTGCGCGGCACCAGCGCAACCAGAGTCAAGTGCACGAGTATAAAGAATACCAACAGCCCCATCGCCACGAAGTGCACCACCCGCGCGCCTTCGTAACCGCCCATCAATGCCGCGAGCTCCTGGAACTGCACCGGCTTCCAGATGGAGAGCCCGGACAACACCAGCACCACGCCTATGCACAGCACGCCGATATACGCTGCGCGCTGCACCGCGTTATACACACCGAGCTCATGCGAAATTTGGCCTCGCAGCGCATTTTTGAACTCGCGCCAAACCGACCGCGGGGTGACCGGCAGGAAACTTGATTTAAAATGGCCGGAAACAATCCCATAACAGACATAAAACAACCCGTTGAGCACCAGGAGCCACATGGCAGCGAAGTGCCACTGCAGCGCGCCCGCCAGCCAACCGCCGAGCGTGATTGCGTCGGGGAAGATGAAATTAAACAGCGGCGACGCATCATAAATGCGCCAGCCGCTTAAAATCATGATGAGTATTGCAATCGCGTTAATCCAGTGCGTGATCCGCACTGCCAGCGTGTGGATTACGGTTTTGCTGCCTGATGTCGCGGCGGATGCCTGCGGATTTGCCATAAGGGCCCTCCTCTATTCCCGGTCACTCAATACCTTGCGTCCGAATGTCTGCCGGAATGCGCCCGCACCTCTTAGTGTGCCTGGTTCTTAAGTTCTGCGGTCACAGATATTGCAACAGGTTCACCTTGCGTAACGACCACAGCGTTCCGATAACGCCAATGCCTACGACTCCGGCCATAATGTAGAGTTGCCAGTAGAAAGCTTATTTTGGCATTTTCGATCTTCCTGTGTGAAGTGTCCAACGACCCGGCCACAGCGCAGCCTAGGTTGTTGCAAACTCGGTGATCAACCGCTCGACTTCCCGCGGGCGATCCAATGACATAAAATGACCGGCCCCTGCCACAGTCTGCAATTTCGCGCCCGATATCTCCTTGAGCGTGGTCTCGCGCTCGATGAGCCTGGACCAGTCGCGTTCCCCGTAAACCAGCAACACGGGCACCTTGATATTCGCATACTGGGTGTGAGCCTGATCCCACTTGTAAGCGTTGCGCAGCAAGCTTAGGAACGCCTTGTAATGACCGGGACGCGTTCCAACGATAAAGAATTCTTCGAGCAATTGCGCCGGTATAGCGTCGGGCTGAGCGACACCGCCTTCGAAAATAGGCCTTTCCACGATTCGATTACGAAACCGCATGACCGTGTCGCCCAACACCGGAATCATTGCGAGGCCGAAGACCAGCATGGCCACAACAGAGCTACGCCGTACGCCGGTGCCTTTGTTGTAATCATAGGTGTTGATCGCGACAACCTTTTTCACCCGCGGGTTGTGCTGCGCGGCCATAAGCAGGGCGATGGTTGCGCCGATGGAGATACCCGCCACGGTAGCGTCGCGGATGTCCAGCTTATCAAGGAAGCCCGCCACCGCTTCGACGAAGAGTTTGGGCTCATAGTCCGTATTCGGGATGTCCGAGTAGCCATGGCCGGGATAGTCCAGGGCGTAGACAGTGAAGCGCTGGGCGAGCGTCGGAATCACCTTCTGAAAGATGTCGAGGTGGGTACGCAGGGTGTGCAGCAACACGAGGTCGGGCCCTTGCCCGGCCTTGATGTAACGCAAACGGTATCCATTTACGGCGGCGTACCGGATGGGTATCTCAGGGGCCCACGCGAGCTTTTCCGGAACGGGCGGCACGGGCCGCAAGGCCTCGATGAGGATGGAGACAAGGACGGGTCCGAACACCAGGACCACGATGAGTATGATGATAGCCGTTGCGCTCATGATACGGGCGTATTCCGCTGCAATACCTAAACTAAGTTAACAGGCCCCGTTGGAGCAACACGGTGGCCTTAAGGGTACATTAACAAATTCCGGCGCTTGCTGCGAGGCTTTGCTGCTTTTGGCGCATGCAAGCGGAACCGATTGGCGTAAGTTAATAATATGTTGGACAATTCCAACCAACACTGGTGAAATAGCAATCCAGTTCGTTGCGATTCGCATGTCATTAAAATGCCCAAGCGCTTCCGCGTCCCGCCGTTCGAAAAACTGGTCAAGCTTTACCGCGTTCTGGCGCTGATCATGGTCCTCCTGATAATTGTTCTTGCCAGCGCCAAACTGATACGCAACCCGATCGCCAAGCCCGATCTTGAAGTTTACCTGCACGCGGCGAGCCTCATTCTCGCGGGAAACAGCCCTTACCTTACTCCCATCCCCGCGGGGGTGTTCTTTTATGTCTACCCGCCGCTTTTCGCGGTGCTGTTTATTCCGTTCACGTTTCTGCCGATTGACGCGGCGGTGGTGGCATGGTGCGTGCTGAATGTGTTCTTGGTCGGCTGGGCGATGAAGGCGTTTTATGAATTGCTGGCCGGAAAACCTTTTTTCGAGATCCCAAGTAAAACGCGGTGGATTGTCGGTTTTCTCGCGCTGCTGCCGACATTCAGGTTCATCTTCAACCATCTTTCTTTCGGGCAGTCGAACATCCTGGTGTTGGCGCTGGTAGTTCTGGGACTCGTGTGTGTGCAGAAAAGCCGGAAGTTCAGCGGCGGCGTCGCCATTGGAATTTCCATCGCGATTAAAGTCATCTCTTTGCCGTTTGCAATCTGGTTCGCCGCCAGGCGCAATCTATGGGTAACTCTCGGCATCGCCGGCGGCGTGCTGGCGGGTTTGCTGCTGCCGGCTCTGCTCCTGGGATTTGGAAAAAATCTGGAATTTCTGGATTACTGGGTTAAAAACATCGTGCTCTACAACGATCTCAGAAACACGAAATTTGACTTGCACGTCAATCTGTCGTTACAAGCCCAACTTTACCGCTTTTTTACCGATACTGTGTCTTTTGAATATGGCGGTCGGCCATACTATTTGACGCTTGTCACCCTCCCCGCCGACATGATTCACGTCATAAGCCGCCTGATTGTTGCGGCGGTGGCAGGCACGGTGGTGTTATACGCAGTCCTGTACCGGAACCGCGCCGCGCTGATATCGCATTGGGGCGGGATTGCGCTCACGTTCACCCTGGTACCTCTCTTTCCGACGGTCATGCAGAAGCACTATCTGGTTATGCTTCTTCCGGCATACATTTATGTTGTGCACCTTTGGTACAGCATCCAGCTCAAAGATAAAGCATTCCGCGGACTGGTTGTTGCTTCGATGGCGGTGTTGACTTTCATCGGTGCGGCGTTTTGCGGGGAATTCCTGTCGCGCGTTTTCGCCGCAGTCGGATGTTATGCTTTGGGCGTGCTGCTGCTATCGGCCGCCATTTTCCGCGCCGCGGCCTGTCTGCCCGCGCCAAACTCTTCGCGATTTCCGCAGAAACTGTAAGCGCGTACTCTTTATCCTGATTCGTTTCTTTTTTAAAATGCTGTTATTCTGACGTTGAAGAATTGGTATTAATAAGGAACAAGCGAGGGCGCTTTGATTCGCGCAAATTCTAAAAGCGGCTGCAGGGTATTGATTTTTGCCAAAGAGCCTGAAACCGGCCAGGTCAAAACCCGGCTGATCCCGTTGCTCGGGGCCGCAGGCGCAGTAGCGCTGCACCAGCAGCTGGTAAAACACGCGGTTGCCACGGCGCTGGATGCCAAGATAGGCGAAGTCGAGCTTTGCTGTGCGCCTACATTTGAACATCCTTTTTTTGGCCGCTGCGCGGACGAATTCGGCATTACACTGCGCTCCCAGGGGCCGGGCGATCTCGGCCAGCGCATGTTTCATGCGTTTCAAAAATCGCTGTGCCACAGCGAGCGGGTTTTGCTGATAGGAAGCGACTGCCCCGCGCTCACCTCCCGTGATCTGCATCATGCTGCGGAAAAGCTCAAGACCGGCAACGATGTCCTGCTCGGTCCCACCGAAGACGGCGGTTATGTGCTGATTGGCCTGACCCGCTGCTCGCCGCGCCTGTTTCAAGGAATCACATGGGGAGGTTCGCACGTCATGGAGCAAACGCGCGAACGCCTGCACAAGCTCAAGTGGCGCTGGTATGAATTGCCCATGTTATGGGACGTGGACCGCCCCGACGATTACCGGCGGCTTGCGCATCTCCCGGGCTGGGAGGAATTGCGCGGGGCAAAGACAGGTTAAATGCTTTAATCAGGCGCCGGTTGCCGCTTGCGTCACCGGGCTTGCTTGAGTCTATTCCACACGCAGTTGCCATTGCTCGCCTGCTCGATTTCCCGCAGCTGCTGCATGTGCTCCTGCAGTTCTTCCGGGGAAGCGGCAATCACCACCAGCTCGCGCTTTACCGAAGCAAGCGCAATTTCGCCGCGCGGTGATGCGCGATCCTCGCCATCCATCATCAGGCTTTCCTGGCCGCGCGTCATCGCCACATAAATTTCCGCGAGCAGTTCCGCGTCCAGCAGGGCGCCGTGCAGGGCGCGCTTGGAATTGTCCACCTGGTAGCGGTCGCACAACGCATCCAGACTGTTTTTCTTGCCCGGGTGCAACTCCTTGGCGATTTTCAGCGTATCCACAATTCCCGCGCAGTATTCTTTGAGCCGCTTGAAGCCCTGCAAGCCCAGCTCGTAATCGAGGAAAGCCTCGTCGAAAGACGCATTGTGAATAATCAGCTCGGCGCCGTTAATGTATTCCAGAAACTCCCGGGCGATATCCTTGAATTTGGGTTTGTCCTGCAAGAACTCTGTGGAA
>DATMDB010000209.1:0-5849 GCA_035558075.1 Burkholderiales bacterium | reverse complement strand
TCAACAGGCTAACCCCTTCTAGGCCCGAGGCAAGCGCATCACGAAACCTCTCGGCTAATCGCTGCAGCGACATCGGCGGCAATTCTTCGGTGAGGAGCTCAACGAGAAGACTCTGCGCTCCACAATTTTTAATAGCCTTCTTTTTCGGCATGGATTAGGCGCGGGCTTTCTTTTTCTTTACTTGCGGCTGTTTCGCCATCGGGAAGCCGAGTTTCTCGCGCGAATCGTAATAGGCCTTGGCAATCAGGCGCGCCAGCTCGCGCACGCGGGCGATGTAGGCGGCGCGCTCAGTGACCGAAATCGCACCGCGCGCATCCAGCAGGTTGAAGGCGTGCGAACACTTGAGCATCATTTCATACGCAGGGAGCACGCACTGCGCCTCGATCAGGCGTTTCGCTTCTGCTTCGAACTGGCCGAAGTGCTGGAACAGCATCTCGGTGTTTGCGAGCTCGAAGTTGTACTTCGACTGCTCGACTTCGTTCTGGTGGTAAACATCGCCGTAAGTAACGCCGTCCACCCAGATGAGATCGAACACGCTTTCCTTGTCCTGCAGATGCATCGCCAAGCGCTCCAGACCGTAAGTGAGTTCGCCGAGCACCGGCTTGCAGTCGAGTCCGCCGACCTGCTGAAAATACGTGAATTGCGTAATCTCCATACCGTTAAGCCATACCTCCCAGCCCAGCCCCGACGCGCCGAGCGTGGGCGACTCCCAGTCGTCCTCGACAAACCGGATATCGTTTTTTTTAGGATTGATGCCCAGTGCTACAAGCGATTTCAGGTACAGGTCTTGGATAGCGTCGGGTGAGGGTTTCAGTACCACTTGGTACTGATAGTAATGCTGCAAGCGATTGGGATTTTCGCCGTAGCGGCCATCCTTGGGCCGTCGCGAAGGTTGCACGTAGGCCGCGTTCCAGGGCTCCGGCCCGATCGCGCGCAAGAAGGTGGCCCAATGGAAAGTGCCTGCGCCCATTTCCATGTCCATGGGTTGGACGATGACGCAACCTTGCTTAGCCCAATAGTCCTGCAATTTGAGAATGATTTGCTGGAAGGTAGGCATGGACGGCAAAGCCTGCGCAAATACGTGAATTCTACTGGTTTTGCGGGCCTTGAGAAAGCAAGCGGCGGGAAAGCACCAAGCTTGCGGCAATTGCGAGTGTGCAAAGTGCCAGCACAGCGTAATTGCCCCAGCGCACATAAGGTGTTGCGCCGCCATACCCCCATACTTCATGCTGAAGTGTCGCGGTGGTGAACAGCGGCAACTGGCTCAGAACTTCCCCGCGTGGATTAATGACCGCGGTAACCCCGGTGTTGGTCGCGCGCAGCATGTAGCGGCCGGCTTCCAGCGCGCGCATTTGCGAGATCTGCAGGTGCTGCATGGGCGCGATGGAAGCACCAAACCAAGCGTCGTTGCTGAAGTTGACCAGCAGGGTCGCTTGCGGCAACTGGCGTATGACCTCTTCGCCGAAAGCATCTTCGTAGCAGATATTCGCCGCCACCTGCTGCCCGGCCACGTTCAGCGGTCGCTGCTGCGGGCTGCCACGGGAAAAATCCAGCAAAGGGATTTGCAGCACGTCCAGCACCCAGCCGAAGACCGGCCGCAACGGAATGAACTCCCCGAAAGGCACCAGATGTGATTTGCGGTAAGTTTGCGTGGGCGCGCTGCCGAAGCTCAGCACGCTATTGTAGTAAATATCTTTGTCGGCACGCTCAGGCAGTCCAATCAAAAGATCGCCGCCGCTTTTCTTCGCATGCGCGGTGAACTTTTCCACATAGACCTTCGGCACGTCATGGTAAAACAGCGGAAAGGCGGTCTCAGGCAGGATGATGAGTTGGCCGGTGCTTTCGTCAACCAGCCTGCGATAAATTTCCAGTGTGCTGACCAGCTGGTCTTCGCGCCATTTCAGTTGTTGCGGGATATTGCCCTGCAACAGATCCACTTCGAGCGCGGCGCCGGTGGGTTGAGTCCATTCGATCTGCTTGAGGCCAAAGCCCACGAGCCATAGAGCAACGAGCAACAACCCGCAGCGTCCTCTGTATGAGGCGCGCTTGCCAACCAAAAGGCTCAGCAATCCCGCGCTTAACACACCGAAAAACGATACGCCGAATACGCCGAGCAACGGTGCGTAGCCTGCAAGTGGGCTTAATGGCACCTGCGAGTAACCCAGGGCGAGCCAGGGAAAGCCGGTAAAAATCCATCCGCGTGTCCATTCCAGCAATACCCACACGGCTGGAAACATCAAAAGTTGTTTTGTGGGCGGCAAAGTTTTTGTTGGCGCGAGAAAAAAACCGGCTAACGCGGGGAACAGAGCGCACAGCGCGCAAAACAATAAAGTTGCGATGCCCGTAAGCAAGGCCGGCATTCCGCCGAAATCGTGCAGGCTGACATAAATCCAGCTTACGCCAAAGCCGAAAAAACCTAGCCCAAATGCAAACCCGATCAGGAACGCGGCGAAACGCCGCTCCAGTTGATTCCACAAATAAAGCAGCAGCGCCAGAGCAATAACCGGCAGCGGAAACAGGTAGAAAGGCGCAAAGCCCAAAACGCTTGCCGCGCCCAGCACGAACGCCACAAACGCTTTCCCGGCCAGGGACTGGGGAAGCGCAAGGTTTGCCTTCATTCTTGCGGTTTGGGCGGGTTGAGTTTTTGCACCAGCAGGTAATGAATCTTGCGGCTATCGGCGCGCAGCACCTGAAAATCGAGATTGTCTATGCTGACATGATCGCCGCGCTTGGGCAGCCGGCCGAAGCGGCTGATCACCAAACCACCGATGGTATGGTGTTCTTCGTCGCTCAATGTGGAGCCGAACGCAGCGTTGAAATCGGCGATTTCGGTCACCGCCTTGACGCGGAAGCGCCCGTTGCGTTCCTGGATGATATTGTCTTCGGTATCATCGAAGTCGTACTCATCCTCGATGTCGCCGACAATTTGCTCGAGCACGTCCTCAATCGTCACCATTCCGGCGACACCGCCGTATTCGTCCACTACGATGGCGATGTGATTGCGGTTGCTGCGGAAATCCTTGAGCAGCACGTTGAGACGCTTGGATTCCGGAACAAATACCGCCGGCCGCAGCATGTCGCGCACGTTGAAGTCCTTTTCGGCGTAATAGCGCAGCAGATCTTTGGCGAGCAGGATGCCGATCACGTCATCCTTGTTGTCGCCGGTCACCGGGAAACGCGAGTGCGCGGTTTCAATCACGAAAGGGATGAATTTCTCCGGGGGGTCGTTGATATCTATCACGTCCATTTGCGAGCGCGGAATTATGATGTCGCGCACCTGCAGGTCGGAGAACAGCATCACCCCTTCAATCATGGAGAGCGCATCGGCATCCAGCAGGTTGCGTTCGTATGAGGAGCGCAGCAGCTCCACCAGCTGCTCGCGGTCTTCCGGCTCGCGCATCAGGAGCGCGCCAAGGCGCTCAAGCCATTTGGGTTTTGGGATTTCTTCCATATGAAAATCGGTAAAGTGTAAGGAGTGAAGAGTGAGGAGTAAACGAGGCCAACATCCTCCTTACCCCTCACTCCTATCCTCATAAGGGTCGGGGAAGCCCAGGCGGGCGATGATTTGCGCCTCCAGTTTTTCCATCTCCAGAGCCTCGGTTTGATGTTGATGGTCATAGCCCCGCAGGTGCAGCACGCCATGCACTACCAGCTGCGCATAGCGCGCTTGCACGCTGATGCCGTGTTCGCGCGCCTCGCGCGCCACCACCGGCGCGCATAGCGCGATATCGCCGGTGAGCGGCCGCATTTCCGGATAGGTGAACGTCAGCACGTCGGTGGCGTAATCCATGCCGCGGAAATCGCGGTTAAGCATCCGGCCTTCTTTTTTCCCAACTATGCGCAGGGTGATTTGCGCCGGTTGCTTGAGCGCAGCCAGCGCCCATTTGCGCAATAGCGGCCGACTCGGCAGGTTATTTGCACGCACCGTATATTGCACCGACAAGTTGAGCTTTTTTCCGGGTCTTGCTTTCATGCGTTGTTCTTTTCGTGCTGCTCGTAGGCGTTGACGATTTTTTGCACCAACGGATGCCGCACCACGTCCTCGGACAGGAAAAAAGTAAAGGCAATGCCGTGCACTTTCTCCAGGACGATCCGCGCTTCCACCAGCCCGCTCTTTTGCCCGCGCGCCAAATCAATCTGCGTCACGTCTCCGGTAATCACCGCCTTGGTGCCGAAGCCGATGCGCGTCAGAAACATTTTCATCTGTTCCGGAGTGGTGTTCTGCGCCTCATCGAGGATGATGAATGAGTGGTTGAGCGTGCGCCCCCGCATGTAGGCGAGCGGTGCAATCTCGATTGCGCCGCGCTCAAACAGTTTGCCTACTTTTTCGAAACCCATCAGATCATAGAGCGCGTCGTACAGCGGCCGCAGATACGGGTCCACTTTCTGCGCCATGTCGCCCGGCAAAAAACCCAGCCGTTCGCCGGCTTCAACCGCAGGGCGCACCAGGACGATGCGCTTCACGGAATCGCGCTCCAGCGCATCCGCCGCTGAGGCGACGGCGAGATAGGTTTTGCCGGTGCCCGCCGGGCCTATGCTAAAGGTGATGTCGTATTCCTGCATCTGTTGCAAATACTGGACTTGCCGTGGGGTCCTGCCATGCAAATCCTGACGCCGGGTGAGCAGCAGCGGCGTTTCGTCCTTCCTCGCCACCGCCAGGCGCGGATTGCTCACTTCAATCAGGCCGAGTTGCACTTCCTCAAGGGACAGGTTCCGTATCGCTTTGCCGTAAAAATTTTGCAGTGCCTCAGCGGCGAGCCTGGTTTGTTTGGGCTTGCCGGACAAAGAGAAATTTTCGCCATGCCTGGCGATGTTCACATCCAATGCGGCTTCAATCTGTTTCAGATTTTCATCCAGCGCCCCGCACAGGTTGGCGAGGCGCTGATTATCCACCGGATTAAACGAGATAGTGAGAGGCTGGGATTTCAAGGTTTAGCTTGCAACAACATCGCCGCGCAGCGAATGGTGCAAAGCTGCGGTGATGCTGACATTGACAAAGCTTCCAATCAGGCGGGGATGCCCTGCAAAATTGACCACCCGGTTATTTTCGGTACGCCCGGACAGCTCGTCTTGGTTTTTTCTCGATCGCCCTTCGACCAGCACCCGCTGCGTGCTGCCGATCATATTGCGGCTGATCACCTGCGCCTGGACCTCGATTTTTTCCTGCAAGCGTGTCAGCCGTGCGAGTTTTATTTCTTGCGGCACCTGGTCAGGGAATTCCGCAGCCGGCGTGCCGGGGCGCGGGCTGTAGGTAAAGCTGAAACTGGAATCGAAGCCCACTTCATCCACCAGCCTCATGGTGGCGTCAAAGTCGTCTTCGGTCTCGCCGGGAAAGCCGATGATGAAATCCGAAGTGAGCGATATCTGCGGCCGTACTTTACGCAGCCGGCGCACGATGGATTTATATTCGAGCACCGTGTAGCCGCGCTTCATCGCGGCCAGGATGCGGTCTGAGCCGGTTTGCACCGGCAGATGCACGTGGCTTACCAGCTTGGGTGTCCTGCCATAGGCGTCAATCAGCCTTTGCGTGAATTCTACCGGATGCGAAGTGGTGTAGCGCAGCCGCTCGATTCCCGGGACTTCCGCCAGATATTCCAGCAGCAGCGCAAAATCGGCGGTTTCGCCATCGCTCATCAGACCGCGATAAGCATTTACATTCTGCCCGAGGAGTGTGACTTCTTTAACGCCGTGCGAGCCCAAGTCCGCCACCTCCGCAAGCACATCATCGAACCGGCGCGATATTTCCTCGCCGCGGGTGTAGGGCACCACGCAAAAACTGCAATATTTGCTGCAGCCTTCCATGATAGAAACGCAGGCACTCGCCCCTTGCGCTCCAGCCGGTGGCAGAT
>DATMDB010000208.1:0-2747 GCA_035558075.1 Burkholderiales bacterium | reverse complement strand
TCTTATCGTTGCAGAGACACTGCTCGAAGCCGCGCAAAAAGTGGTGGCTGCGGCCAAATCATATAAACCGCTTCCCGCCTGAGCCGATCAGGGACAACGACATGAGCATACTTATCGATGAAAACACGCGCATCCTGGTGCAGGGCTTTACCGGCGACAAGGGCACGTTCCACGCCAAGGAAATGATTGCCTACGGCACCAAGGTCGTGGGCGGGGTTACTCCGGGCAAGGGAGGCATGACTCATCTTGGCCTTCCGGTATTCAACACCGTCAAGGAAGCCGTTGCGAAGACCGGCGCGACCGCCAGTATCGCTTTTGTTCCGCCCGCGTTTTGCATGGATTCAATCATGGAGGCAGCCGACGCCGGCATCAGGCTGGTGTGCTCGATTACCGACGGCATTCCGGCGCAGGACATGATGCGGGTAAAGCGCTATCTGATGCGCTACCCGAAAGACCGGCGCACCCTGATGGTGGGGCCGAACTGCGCAGGCATCATCAGCGCCGGCAAGGCCATGCTGGGCATCATGCCCGGTCACATTTACCAGCGCGGGACGGTGGGCATCGTGTCGCGCTCCGGGACGCTCGGCTACGAGGCGGCTTCGCAGCTCAAGGCGCTGGGACTCGGTGTTACCACCAGCGTAGGCATCGGCGGCGATCCCATCAACGGCAGTTCCTTTCTCGACCACCTGGTGTTGTTCGAGCAGGATAACGAAACCGAAGTGGTGCTGATGATAGGCGAAATCGGCGGCCCGCAAGAGGCGGAAGCGGCAAACTGGGTGAAAGAGAACATGAGCAAGCCGGTGGTCGGCTACGTGGCGGGACTCACCGCGCCCAAGGGCCGGCGCATGGGACATGCCGGCGCCATCATCTCCGCCACCGGCGACAGCGCCGCGGAGAAAAGCGAGATCATGAAGAGCTACGGCCTGAAAGTTGCGCCGAGCGCATCCGAGTTGGGTGCAACCGTCGCGGAAGCTCTCAAAAAGAAAACCAGCCGAAAAATCACCGGGTCGTAACCGCTATTACTTCCAGCCTCGGCAAGTCGCAAGTGTTTGATTTGAAGTGATGGTACAATCGCCATAAAAATCCGTATACGGCAGGTTCGTAGCCAAACCTTCTCAGCAGCACCAAAAGGAGAACTTCCGGCATGCAGGCCGCGAAGCTTTATCGCCAATTGCGACCCTTTCTCGCCCCTTTGGCGACGCTGCTGCTTGCCGCACTCCTGATCTTCGTGATTTTTTTCACCGTGCTGGAATGGCAGTGGGTTGCCTTCCTTTCGGGAGTTCTGGCTGCCTCGGTTCTCGCAATGGCGACCCGCGCCGCGCAATCCGAATGGCGCATCACCCGGCGCACAGTGCAGTTAAACAAGATCAAAGAGAAGCTGGCGCGGGTGAACGCTGACCATGCTCAAACTGCGGAAAAGCTCGCCCAGGAGTCGGCGGCTCACGCCAAGGAGCACGAGCGCCTCGGTCAAGAGATCACTGCCCACAAGCGCGACAAAGAAGAGTTGCGCATCTCACAGGAACGTCTCCAGCTGGTGAGCGACGCGCTGCCGATGATGGTTTTTTATTGCGATAAGAATCTGCATTGTCAGTACCACAACAGCGCATTTCATTCCTGGCTCCACATGGATGCGGGTCAAATCACCGGCCGCCAGCTGAAGGAGCTGTTGGGAGAGAGCGCCTTCGACGGCATAGCGAGTTACATCAAGGACGCGCTCGCGGGCCTGAAAGTGCACTTGGAATGGTCCCACCAATTTTTCCTCGGAGCGCTATCCTACATTGAGGGCGATCTCATACCGCAAAGGGATCCTTTTGGGCAGATCATCGGCTTCTTCGGATTGCTTACCGACGTCACCGCGCACAGGCAATTGGACTTCACGCGCGTCAAGCAAACGGCGCAAGCCGATTCGGCTGCGCATGAAACTCGCGTGGCCGCGAATTCCGGACAGGCGTTCTACATTAATTCCATCTCAGAGCAGCTCACCGGCTGGAACGATACCGCCGCTCGCCTCACCGAAATCCTGGAAAAAGACGAACTCCGGCTTTATCACCAGTTAATTTTTCCCTTGAAGCCGAGTCAGGGGTATCCACAGATTCACGAAATTCTGATTCGCCTGCGCGAGGAAGAAGATTCCATGACCCCTCCCGGTGCGTTCATCCCGATTATTGAGCACTTCAACCTCATGCCTGCAGTCGATCGCTGGGTGGTGAGCCATGTCATTGCCTGGTATATCCGGAAGCGTCCGGGCGCCGATAGCCAGCCAACGGAGCTCTACAGCATTAACTTGTCCGGACAGTCGCTGAGCGACGTCGGATTTGCGGATTACGTACACAAGCAAATCGAAAGCCGCAATTTCCCCGGTCAAGCGTTATGTTTTGAGATCTCGGAGGAAGAAGCGGTTGCCCGAGTCGATGATGCCTCGCGTTTTATTTCAGCACTGAAGCCGCTGGGCTGCCATTTTCTGCTGGATGGCTTTGGCAGCACCAAAGTCTCTTTCGAGTACATGAAACGGCTGAGCGTTAATTATCTTAAAATTGACGACAGCATTGTTCGCAACATTCTTCGTGATACGGTGGCTCTGGGCAAGGTCAAGGCTATTCAGCGGGTCTGCAATATGGTTGGCATCCGCACCATCGCCGAGTATGTGGAAAATGAAGACATACTGAACAAACTGAAGGAACTGGGTCTGGACTATGCCCAGGGTTTCGGCATTGATCGGCCCAAGCCGCTTGAATAAACCCGATGAA
>DATMDB010000207.1:0-2237 GCA_035558075.1 Burkholderiales bacterium | reverse complement strand
CTGGTGGTGGGCAACCCCGCCAATACCAATGCGTATATCGCCATGCAAAGCGCGCCGTATCTGCCGCGGCAGTGTTTCTCCGCCATGCTGCGCCTGGACCACAACCGGGCGCTCTCCCAGCTCGCAGCCAAGACTGGCAATCCGGTGGATGCGATCGAAAAACTTGTGGTGTGGGGCAACCATTCGCCCTCCATGTACCCTGATTACCGCTTCGCCACCGTCAACGATCAAAGCGTGAAAGCGATGATCAACGACGAAAAGTGGAACCGCGAAATCTTTATTCCAACCGTGGCTAAGCGCGGCGCCGCCGTGATCGAGGCGCGCGGTCTATCTTCCGCGGCTTCCGCAGCCAATGCGGCCATTGCCCATATGCGCGACTGGATGTTTGGGAATAACGGCAAGTGGGTAACCATGGGCATCCCTTCTGACGGGAGCTACGGCATTCCCGAAGGCATCATCTATGGCTTCCCGGTAACTTGCACTGACGGCAAATGCCAGATCGTCACAAAACTGGAAATCGACGCCTACTCCCGCGAAAAAATGGACGCGACACTGAAAGAGCTTCAGGAAGAGCGCGACGCCGTGAAGCACCTGCTCGGTTGATTTACCTGGGAGAATTCATGAGCGCCCAAGAAGCGCCCGAAGAAAAGAAAAAGAAATCAGTCGCGCTCTCCGGCATCGCCGCTGGCAACACTGCCATTTGCACTGTCGGCCGTACCGGCAACGACTTGCACTACCGCGGCTACGATATTCTGGATTTCGCCGAGCTGGCGACCTTCGAGGAAATTGCATATTTGCTGGTGCATGAAAAACTGCCGTCACAAGCCGAGCTCGACGCCTATAAAGAGAAACTGAAATCGTTGCGTGAACTGCCGGCTGATTTGAAAAAGGCGCTGGAATATGTGCCGGCCTCCGCCCATCCGATGGATGCGCTGCGCAGCGGCTGCTCGGTGCTGGGTACCATCCTGCCGGAGCGGGAAGACCGCAATCCCGCCGGTGCTCGCGATATTGCCGATCGTTTGATGGCTTGTTTCGGTTCGATGCTGCTCTACTGGCATCACTTCTCACGTTCCACGCGGCGCATCAAAGTTACGACTGACGACGATACAATTGCAGGGCATTTCCTGCACCTGTTGCACGGCAAGAAACCGTCAGCCTTGCACGAGCGGGCAATGCAGACTTCTCTCATTCTCTACGCTGAACACGAGTTCAACGCTTCAACATTTGCCGCCCGGGTAATTGCGGGAACCGGCGCGGACATGTATTCGGCAATCACCGGCGCAATCGGCGCGCTGAGTGGCCCCAAGCACGGCGGCGCCAATGAAGCGGCGTTTAAAATCCAAAACCGCTACAAAAATCCCGATCAAGCGAAAACCGACATCAAGCGGCGCATAGCCAACAAAGAAATCATCATCGGCTTCGGCCATCCAGTTTATACCACCGGCGATCCGCGCAATAAGATCATCAAGGACGTGGCGCGCCGTTTATCCAAGGACGCAGGCAACATGAACCTTTTTAATGTCGCCGAGCGCGTCGAAACGCTAATGCAGAACGAGAAAAAGATGTTTGCCAATCTGGATTGGTTCTCCGCAGTGAGTTATCACATGATGGGCGTCCCTACCACGATGTTCACGCCGCTTTTCGTGATTTCCCGCACCGCAGGCTGGGCGGCGCACGTTATCGAGCAGCGCACAGATGGCAAGATCATCCGCCCCAGCGCGAATTACATCGGCCCGGAAAACCGGAAATTTATTCCCATCGAACAACGCAAATAAAAGTTGATTAATGTCAGCTCCTGTTTCCAATACCCGTCCCAAGCCCGACAAAGTTCTTGCTGATATCGCAGACTACGTCTCCAGATACGAAATCAAAAGCAAAGAAGCTTATGACACTGCGCGCATCTGCCTGATGGACACGCTGGGCTGCGGACTGGAAGCGCTTTCTTATCCCGCCTGCACCAGGCTCATGGGGCCCATCGTGGCCGGCACCTTCGTCGCCAACGGCGCCAAAGTTCCGGGCACGCAATACCAGCTCGACCCAGTGACTGCGGCATTCAACATCGGCTGCATGATCAGGTGGCTCGATTTCAACGACACCTGGCTTGCTGCCGAATGGGGGCATCCTTCCGATAACCTCGGCGGCATCCTCGCCACAAGCGATTGGATTTCGCGCAAGAATGTAGCGCAAGGGAAAAAACCGCTGTTAATGCGGGACGTGCTCACAGCAATGATCAAAGC
>DATMDB010000206.1:0-2192 GCA_035558075.1 Burkholderiales bacterium | reverse complement strand
GGCGCCGCAGGTGCTGCTCGCCGAATTGCTGCCGTTTCTGCAACGGAAATCTTGAATGGTCAAGCAGCATGTCTTCGCTCAACCAGGCAGAGGAAGCGGTCATCGTGGTGCACGGGCTGTGGGTGAACAGCATGCTGATGCGTTTGCTCGGCTATCGCATCCGGCACTGCGATTTTGATGTGGCGTACTTCTCCTACGACTCGGTGCGGACAACGCTGGAGCAAAACGCCGCGAGTCTATCGAGTTTCGCGGCGGCGCTTTCTGCAAACACCGTGCATTGGGTGGGTCACAGCCTAGGGGGAATCGTGATCCTGAAAATGCTGGAACAATGCCCTGAGCCGCGCACCGGCCGCATCGTATTGATGGGTAGCCCGTCCGTGGGCAGCTACGCGGCGCGCGCATTGGCTAAAACCGGCGCGGGGCGCTGGTTGCTGGGGCGCAGCACGCCGCTTGTTGAAACCAAAACGGCATTGCCCGGCAAGTATGAGCTCGGGGTAATCGCCGGATGCAGGGGCTTGGGTATGGGGCGGTTAATGCTTCACGCTCTGCCGCGGCCCAATGATGGCGTGGTGACGGTGGCAGAAACGCGCGTGTCCGGAATGCAGGACCATATCGTATTGCGGGTGAGCCATTCAGGCATGCTGGTGTCCTCGAGAGCCGCAAAGCAGGTGTGCGCGTTTCTTAAGGCAGGGAGCTTCATCCATCGCTGAAGTTCGGATTGATTCGATGCTTATTAGACGCATCAGTGTGATGGTACTGCTCGTGCCCTTGCTCGGCGGGTGCGCCAATCTGGGATATTATTGGCAATCCGTCGGCGGGCAGATGGAAATCTGGAAGAAGGAGCAGCCGATTACTACGCTCCTCGCCGATCCGGCCCTCTCTCCCGATCTTAAACGCAGGCTTGAAAGCGTGTTGCGCATGCGCGAATTCGCGAGCCGCGAGCTTGCTCTTCCCGACAACGGCAGCTACCGCAAATACGCCGACCTGCACCGGCCTTATGTGCTGTGGAACGTTTTTGCCGCGCCGGAGTTTTCGCTCAAGCCCAGGGAATGGTGTTTTGTGATTGCCGGCTGCGTCAGCTACCGTGGTTATTTTTCTGAAAGTGAAGCGGAGCGTTTTGCCGACGATGAGCGCGGCCGAGGCTACGATGTTTTTGTAGCAGGCGTTCCCGCTTACTCCACACTCGGCTGGTTCGATGATCCGGTGCTCAACACCTTCATCTATTTTCCCGAGACTGAGGTGGCGCGGCTGATTTTCCATGAGCTTGCTCACCAACTGGTGTATGTGAAAGACGATTCGATGTTTAATGAATCTTTTGCCGGAACAGTGGAAGAGGAGGGGGTTTCGCGCTGGCTCGTGGAAAACGGCAGCGTCGAGCAACGCGCAGCGTTTGATGCCGCACAGCAAAGGAAAAAGGATTTTGTTCAGCTGGTGCTGAAATACCGCAGCCGGCTGGATGAACTCTACAGCTCGACTATCAGTGATGCGGAGAAGCGCGAAAGCAAGCGGCAAATTTTCAGCGAGTTGCGGCAGGAACACACCCATCTTAAAGCCAGCTGGGGCGGTTTCAGCGGTTATGACCGCTGGTTTACGCCGGAGGCGAACAACGCTTATCTTGCCTCAGTTGCCGCCTATACCCAACTCGTTCCCGCGTTCAAGCGCCTGCTCGCCGGACAGGACGGAAATTTCGCGCGCTTCTACCAGGAGGTGAAGGAAATCGCGAAGCTGCCTAAAGCAGAGCGGCTCGCACGGCTGGAGGGGCGCTGATTTGGCTGCGTTTGGCTGGGACCCGGCATTTTTAGGGCGTTCGCCCATGTTTGAGCCGCTCAAACCCGCAGGGCTTGGGTTTTCGAAACTCAGCAATTGGCCGACCGTCGACGATTGCCAGCGCATGCTTGCAGGCAAGGAAATTACAAACGCCGCAGGCCTGCCGTTGCGCTTTGTTTCGCAAAGTGCGAGAACCGGAAAACCGGAGGACAAATACGAAGCGCGGATTTATTTGCAGGGTGAAGTGCAGGTGCGAAACGAAAACTGGCATGACTTGTTCAATGTGCTGGTGTGGCTTACTTTTCCAAAAAGCAAAGCGGCCCTCAACCGCAGACATTTTTTGGCCGCGAGTGAATCAGGAGAAAAAGATGAAAAGAACCGGGGGCCGGTTCAGGATGCGCTTACCCTTTTTGATGAAGGCGGGG
>DATMDB010000205.1:0-2178 GCA_035558075.1 Burkholderiales bacterium | reverse complement strand
CATTATCCGCTCGTCACGGGAAAGCAAGCGCGCATCCTGTACCGCCGCGACGCAATGGAGCGCAAGGTCGGAGCGCTGCTGCAGTATCAAGCGCCACATCGCAAGTAGCGCCTACCTTCACGAAGCGAAATCAATTCCCTTTACTTGGGCGGCGCCGGCATCGCGGACGAGTGATGATCCACGATCAGCCATTTTTTTCCCTTCTTCAAATAGGTAAAGCTGTAGCGCGCGGGGAGAGACTTGGCCTCGCCGTTTATTACATAAAAGAACGTGTAATAACCAGTGTTAATGGCGGTGTTGCCGTATACCCGGATTAACTGGTCTCCGAAACTGACTTTGTGCTGCGGGAGAGCCACATAGGCTTTCACAAAATAATCTCGAACCCCTTCCGGATCATCCCGCCGTTTGGGAGACAGCGTTCCCCACAACACAGCATCTTTAGCGTAGAGCGCGAGGATCTTGTCAGGGTTATCGTAGATGAAAACTTCCGCCCATTTCGCGGTGGTGGCAGCAACCTCCTCCCTGGGCCCCGCCCAAGCACTGGGTGCAATTGCAAACAGAGTAAGCAACAACACGGAGTAAAAATGGCGTTTCATGATTAACCTCCCTTGGGTTGTCGGCCGCGTGTTGCACAAGTCCGGCTAGAACGACCTTATGTCAGATATAAGCTGAAGCGAGTGCAGAATCAAGGATATGTCACTGCCTAATTTAAAGCCCGGCGCTAATCATCCCCTTGGGGTGCCGTGAGCAGCGGGCGCATTGCGGTGAGCAGATTGGCGAATATCTTGTTGTTGGCCGCCTCAAACTGGGCAAGCTTTTGCTTCATTTGCCAGCGCTGCATGGGCATGGCAAAGCACGCCGGGCAGTTCTCCGCAATCACCGGAAGGCCGGCGCTTTTGGCGAACGCTGCGGTCTGGCGCTCGCGCACGTAAATAAACGGGCGGATCACGCGGATATCGCCCCCGTCGTTGACATAATGCGCGCGCATGGTGCGCAGTTTTCCCCCAAACATAGCGCTCATCATGAAAGTCTCGGCGAGATCGTCGAGATGCTGCGCCAGCGCCAGCACATTGTAGCCTTCGCGCCGTGCCGCGCCGTAGAGCATGCCGCGCCGCATGCGCGAGCAAAATGCGCAGAACGAATCCTTCCCCATTTTTTGCTTCGCGAGTTCCAGCACCGGATAGCTTTCATAGAAATACGGCACGCTCAGCTTAGCCATAAAGGTTTTAAGCGGCTCCGGATGGTATTCAGGCGATTGGGGATCCACGGTCGCTGCTGCGAATTCAAATTTCACCGGCGCTTTAGCCTTGAGATGCAGCAACACATGCAACAACGACAAACTGTCCTTGCCGCCGGAAAGACCGAGCAAAACACGGTCACCCGGGCGAACCATCGCGTAATCGGCAATCGCCTTGCCGGCCAGACTTAACAATGTGCGCGGGGGTTTAATTGAGCTTGTTTTCATATGTTGATACTCCTGCCGCCGTCCACAGCAATAATCTGTCCAGTAATATAAGGCGCATCGGCAATCAGGAAATACACCGCTTTGGCGATGTCTTCCGGATCGCCGACACGCTTCAATAGCGTCGAATTGATGATGCGCTGGCGCGATAGCTCGTCCGACCAGGCCTCGTCTTCAGGCCAGATGATGGCGCCGGGCGCCACGCCGTTCACCCTGACTTCCGGCGCCAGCTCGCGCGCCAGCGAGCGCGTCAGATTTACCAGCCCGGCTTTAGCCATGCTATACACTACGTAATTCTTCATCGGTCGCTCGGCATGGATGTCCACGATGTTAATGATGCAGCCATGGTTTTTTTTGAGCTGCCCCACTGCCGCCTGCGAGAGAAACAGCGGCGCCTTGAGGTTGGTGCCGATGAGATCATCCCATGCCTTGTCGTTTATTTCCCCCACCGCCGTGGGGAAAAAGCTGGAAGCATTGTTGATCACTACATCCAGCCTGCCAAATCGCTTTATGGTATCGCCCACCAGGTTTGGCAGCATCGTCAAGTTGAGAAGGTCTGCCTGTATCAGCGCCACCGAATCGGTACGCTTCAGATTGAGTTCGGCTTGCAGCGCGCGGGCTTCTTTCGCCGAAGAGCGGTAATGCACCATGATGCTGGCGCCGTGCGCATGCAGGTTGCGGCAAATCGCTGCACCCACCCGTCTTGCGCCCCCGGT
>DATMDB010000204.1:0-2368 GCA_035558075.1 Burkholderiales bacterium | reverse complement strand
GTGCGCCTGAATTATGCGCGATTGCTGGTGGCTGAAAAAGACTACCCCCAGGCGCGCAGCGAATTCCGGAAGCTGCGGGCGGCTTTTCCGAATAATGCGGAAGTTTCGCTGGCAGTAGGTTTGCTGTCGATGCAACTCAATGATTTCGAAGCGGCGGAAGCGAGCTTCAGGGAGGCGCTTAGCCAGAATTACAAAGACCCCGACAGTGTGCGCTTTTATCTGGGACAGATCTACGAGGAGCGCAAGCATTACGACGAGGCGTTGCGCTGGTACGGCGGCGTGGGCGTGGGCGACCAGTATTTAAACGCGCAGACCCGCTATGCCGGCGTGCTGGCGAAGCAAGGTAAACTTGCTGACGCGCGCAAGTTTCTCAGCCAGATAGCGGCGCAGGATAATCAGCAACGGATGCAAATTATTCTCACCGAGGGACAATTGCTGCGGGAGGCGGCGCACTACCAGGAAGCGTTTGATTTGCTGGGACACGCGCTGGAAAAAAATCCCGATTACGCGGACTTGCTGTATGACTACGCCATGGCGGCGGAAAAACTCAACCGGCTCGACGTGCTGGAGGCTAGTCTGCGCAAACTCATCCAGCTCAAGCCTGACTACGCGCACGCCTACAACGCCCTGGGCTATACCCTGGCGGACCGCACCGACCGCCTGGCTGAAGCCATGCAATTCATCGAGCAGGCGCTGCAGCTTGCCCCGGAGGACCCGTTCATTATGGACAGCATGGGTTGGGTGCAATACCGGCTTGGGAATCTCAAGGAAGGGGCGACCTATTTGCGGCGCGCATTCGCGGACCGCCCCGATCCGGAAATTGCCGCGCATCTCGGTGAAGTGTTGTGGGTTCAGGGCAAGCATGAGGAAGCCGAGACAATCTGGCAGACTTCGCTGAAAGACAATCCCGGCAACGAAGCGTTGCAGAATGTCATCAAGAAATTCGCCAACAAGTGATCAGGAATCTCCTCAGAGGTTCCTGCGCTCATTGGCTTGCGCTCCTGTTGCTGCTTGGCGCGTGCGCTGCGCCCCCGCCTAAACCCGTCTTGCAGGCGCCGGCGCTGTCGAGGGCGCAGAGCCTGGTGGCCGCCCAGCGTAACGGTTTTCAGCTCTCCGGACGGGTTGCCGTCAAATATGATGAGAAAAGTTTTTCCGGCGGTGTGCGCTGGGAGCATAACGGCAGCGGCGATGAAATCTGGATACTTGCTCCGCTCGGGCGCGGTGTTGCGCGCATCGTGCAGGACGCCGGCGGAATCAGCCTTACCACCGCCGAGCAGAAAACCTACCGTGCGTTGGATGCAGAAAGCCTGACTCGCGAAGTGCTGGGCTGGAGCTTGCCGCTCTCCGGATTGCAGTATTGGGTATTGGGGATTGCCGCTCCAGAAAGCGCCGCGCAAGCGCAACACGACGCGCAGCAGCGCCTGGCACGCTTGAACCAGGACTCCTGGGAAATCGCTTACCTGCGCTACAAGCCCGAGCAAGAAAGCGGTATGCCCGCGCGCATCACGTTGAGCCGCGGCGACCTGCAAATCAGCCTGATTATTGACGACTGGACAATTCCTTCCCTCGCACGATGAGCGACCTGCAAGCCTATCCTGCGCCGGCCAAACTCAATTTGTTTCTGCATGTCGTCGGGCGCAGGCAGGATGGCTATCACCTGCTGCAAAGCGTGTTCCGCTTTTTGGATTATGCAGACCGCCTGAGTTTCCGCGTGCGCGACGATGGTGTTATCAAGCGCGATTACACCCTGGCGGGCGTGCCGGCGGAACACGACCTGTGTGTGCAAGCCGCAAAGTTGCTGCAACGGACGGCGGATACCCGGCTCGGTGTGGATATCATGCTCGAGAAGAAACTGCCGCTTGGCGGCGGATTGGGCGGCGGCAGTTCCGATGCCGCGACCACGCTCATAGCTCTCAACCATTTATGGAAACTCGGCTTCACGAGGGAAAAATTGCAGCACTTGGGGCTGCAACTGGGCGCAGATGTGCCGGTATTTTTGTTCGGTCAAAACGCATTTGCCGAAGGAGTGGGAGAAGTGCTGCAGGCCATCAGCCTGCCGCCGGCCTGGTATGTGGTTTTGGTGCCCAAGGTCAGCGTTTCCACCGCGGAGATTTTCGCTGATCCTGAATTGACACGGAACACGAATCGCATCAAAATAACCGCCTTTTCTACAGCGCGAGGTCATAACGACCTGGAACCTGTAGTCTGCCGTAAATACCCGCAGGTGGCGCAACATCTGGCATGGCTGAAGCAGTTCGGCGCGGCCAGAATGACCGGCTCCGGAGCCTGCGTTTTTGCGGAGTATGCGACGGAGAAGGAAGCGCGCGATGTGCTGGCGAAGTTACCGGGGCAGATGAGCGGTTTTGTG
>DATMDB010000203.1:0-2119 GCA_035558075.1 Burkholderiales bacterium | reverse complement strand
CCCAGCTTGACGCTCAGCCACAGGCCGGAAGCAGCAGAACCCAGCAACCAGAAGCCAAAGACCAACGTTAGCACCGCTCCCGGTGTCATGATGTAGAAATAGAGCTTGCGCTCCATGATCAGGAAGCGCTCAATGCTGATTTTGTCTTCGGCCGCCGAGTGGTAGACAAACAGCCGCGGCAAATAAAACAGCCCGGCGAACCAGGTGACCATGGAAATCACGTGAAACGCTTTAATCCAGAGCATGGTTGAGGCCCTCGGAAAATAAGCCCATGATTATTTCAACAAGCGTCGGCGTGTCAATACCGGCGCCGTAGAAAATCCTGCTGCAGCGCAGGATTTGTACAGCCCCTGTGCGGCTAGGACGGCCATGTGTCAAGCACGACTTGTTTGAGTTGCAGCAGCCGCCCATGAAAAAAATGGCCGGCGCCGGGCAGAACTATTACCTGCAATTGCTGTGGCTTCGCCCAGGCGAGCACTGCGGCCAGCGGTACTACCTCATCCTGGTCGCCGTGAATGACCAGCGTATTGGCCGGAACAGTGCCGATATCGAAGCGTCCCACTGCAGGCGCAATCAGCACCAGCCTTTCCGCGGGCAGGCGTTTTATCACGCGTGATTGCACGAACGCGCCGAAGGAAAATCCGGCGAGTACCAATGGCAAAGCGCCGAATTGTTGTTTTGCGTACTCCGCCACCGCCAGCATGTCTTGTGTTTCGCCGTTGCCTTCATCGTAGCGGCCCTGGCTTGCGCCCACGCCGCGGAAATTCGGCCGCAGCGCAACATAGTCCAGCTCGAAGAAAGCCTTGGCCAGCGTTTGTACAACTTTATTGTCGAGTGTTCCGCCGAATAGCGGGTTGGGATGGGCGGTCAACGCAATACCGCGGCGTTTTTCTCCGGGATCGTTGATGACGACCTCCAGCTTGCCCGCCGGTCCATCGATGAAGATTTTTCGCAGGGTGGAAGGATGCAACGCAAAGCGCTTCAGATTTTCAGGCGCGTAACAATGCGCCCATTCAGCAAATGCTCTTCAATGATCTCGTCTATGTCGTGCTTGTCCACGTAGGTGTACCACACGCCATCCGGGTACACCACCAGCACCGGCCCCTCATCGCAGCGGTCCATGCAACCCGCCGAGTTGACGCGAATCTTGCCTTTACCGTTAAGATTGAGCGCTTTTATTTTGTCCTTGGCATAACCGCGCATGTCGCGGGAATGGTGATTGTTGCAGCAAGTTTCACCCTGCTCACGCTGATTGCAGCAGAAAAACACGTGTTTTTGATAATGACTCACGGCGCTTACTGAAAGAAACCGCAATGAATTTCATTATACCCGATGGCAGAGTGTCATGCGCTGCGTCTTTTGACGAGAATATACAAATACGCAAGCACAAGGAATGGCCAGAGCTCCGCGACGATGCGCGCAAGACCCGTAAAGTTGAGAAGATGACCATAATGCCAACTGAACAGACGCAATGCCGGAGCGGAATGGGCATCGTTGGGATGCAGGTGCGAAATTATAATGCCTATTACCAGGGTGAAGGTGCTCAGCAGCACCACGCCGCGGCGCGACAGCAGCAACGCAGCAGCAACGGCAAACAGGCCATAGCCGATGCCGATGACCGATTCGGCGGTAAGCCATTGCAACAGCGCTTCCGGTTTCAACAGGACTGCGGCGGCAACCAGTTTAATCAGCGATGCCGCCAGTACCAGCGCCAGCGTGACGGCGACCGCCGCCTTGGCGGAGCGCAACAGCAACATCGACAGCAGACCGACACCGATGAGGTTGCACATCACCGACAGACTCCCCAGCATGCTGAAGCCGCGGGCGAGCGCGCTGCTGTCTGAAAAAGGTACGATACCCAAAAACTGCAAGGAAGGATTCAGCTGGCTGATGAACCACAATCCCAGCAGGACCAAGCCCAGATCACCCAGATTCCCAGGGATAAACCATCGGTCACGAAAATCAGCGAGGTGGATTACAATCAGTTTGCGCACGTCCTGGCGCGCCGCAAAAAGTGCGCCGATCAAGCCGCCCAAGCCGTTGGTTAGAACGTCCAGCGTGGAACTGGTGCGGGTGGGCAAATACATTTGCACGGCTTCTATTGCTAGGCTTAACGCAA
>DATMDB010000202.1:0-3093 GCA_035558075.1 Burkholderiales bacterium | reverse complement strand
GGCAGGTTAATGCGCGGAATAGAAGCAGCGCCGATCCGCCAAAAACTGGACAGCCTCCTGGGCCCGCAAAAGCAGCACCAGGCATGGCTAAATCTCATCGAGCGCTGGCGCGAGCGGTTGCTGCAAGATGAAGCGGGGTTTGGTGAGTTTGCGGATTTTTATCCGCAAGCCGACCTGCAATCGTTGCGCATACTGGTTGGGAATGCCAAGCGAGAAGCGCTATTGAGCCTACCGCCCAAGAATTATCGCGAGCTGTTCCGGGAACTGTGCAAGCTCATCCCCAGGCAATAATCTGTCCCATCACTCCCGCCGCATTCGCTTCGCAAGAGACGCGTAATTAAAGTGAGCCGGAGTTATACTTAAGGCGCCATGAATACTGCTTTTGACGGATTGTTGATCGGATTGGTCTCCATCAGCGACCGCGCCTCGCAAGGCGTGTATCAGGATCAGGGAATTCCTTCCCTGCAGGAATGGTTTGAGCGCGCGCTGGCGAGCCCATGGAAAATAGTGTCAAGACTGATTCCCGACGAGCGTGCGCAAATCGAGACGACGCTGAAGGAGCTGGTGGACGAAGTGGGGTGCCACCTGGTCCTGACCACTGGAGGTACCGGTCCTGCGCCACGCGACAGCACACCCGAGGCGACAGTTGCGGTGGCCGACAAGTTGCTACCCGGATTTGGCGAGCAGATGCGCGCAGTGAGCCTGAAGTACGTGCCTACCGCGATACTATCGCGTCAAGTGGGCGCGATCCGGAAAAAAACGCTGATCCTCAATCTGCCGGGGCAACCGAAGGCAATCAAGGAAACGCTGGATGGAATTTTCGCAGCAGTGCCTTATTGTATTGATCTCATCGGCGGACCGTATATCGAGACCAACGAGAAAGTGATCAAGGCGTTCCGGCCAAAATCGGCGATTCAACCGCCACGCTAGACAGGTTTGCAGTAATTGTTTCAAAATGATTCATTAAAGAATCGGCTATACTTTTAGAACTTGCAGGAACTCTTCGATTTAACTTACTTACGTGACTTGGGGGGTAAGATCATGAACCGTCGAAATTTTCTAGGCGCTTCGGCCGCTTTATCCAGTCTCGCCGCTTTCCCATCTCTCGTGCGTCAGGCTTCCGCCGCAACGCTAAGCGAGATCCGCCAGGCCGGCTGGCGCACTTTTGAAATTACTACCGATGTCGAACTCAAAGAGGGAGGCCGGCCGAGACTATGGCTGCCGGTGCCGCAATATAAGGACACCGAGTACCAGCGCTTGGCATCCAACGAATGGAAAGGCAACACGGTTCGCGCCGGTATCTACCGTGATGGTGAATACGGCGCGCCGATTTTCTATGCCGAATGGGATGACAAAACCGGCACGCCTTGGGTTCGGCTTGTCAGCCAGTTCGCAACGCGCGATCGCGCCGTGGATTTCATGCGCCCGCAGCCGATTGCCTTTAATAAGGACGAAATCGAGCTGTACTTGAAACCCACCAGGCATATTCCGACCGATGGCATCGTGGGTGAAACCTCACGGAAAATCGTCGGGAACATGAGCGATCCGGTTGACAAGGCGCGCGCGATTTACGAGTGGATCGTGGACAACACGTTCCGCGACCCCAAGGTGCGCGGCTGCGGCATCGGCGATATCAGCTTCATGCTGGAAACCGGCAATCTGGGAGGCAAGTGCGCCGACATTAATGCGCTGTTTACCGGCCTGGCCCGCGCCGCAGGAATACCGGCGCGCGACCTGTACGGTGTGCGGGTGGCAACCTCAGCCGACTTCATGAGCCTGGGCAAAAGCGGCGACATCAGCAAGGCGCAGCATTGCCGCGCCGAGTTCTTCGATGCGCGTTACGGCTGGATTCCGGTCGACCCCGCCGACGTGCGCAAAGTGGTGCTGGAAGAGGAAGGCAAGATTATTCCCATCGACCATCCGAAAGTGCTGCAAGCGCGCGCAAAACTGTTTGGCCATTGGGAAATGAACTGGGTGGGTTTCAATACCGCAAACGATGTGCATTTGCAGCCCTCGCCCGGGGAATCGCTCAATTTCTTCATGTATCCGTATGCACAGACTGCCGATGGCAAACCGGACAGCCTCGACCCGCAGAACTTCCGCTTCCAGATGACTTCGCGCGAGATCACCGCGTAATCGGCCAAGGAACATAAGGGGTGGCGCAACGCCACCCCTTTTTTATTATGTCATCCACCGTTCTGCCGGCAATCGAGCTCGTCACCGGCGAAAACCCGGCCTCCTCGGTCATCTGGATGCACGGCCTGGGCGCCGATGGTAATGATTTCGTGCCGGTGGTAGACGAACTCGCGTTGCCGCAGCAGCTTGCGGTGCGCTTCATTTTTCCGCACGCGCCGATGCAGCCTGTCACCATTAACGGCGGCTTCGTGATGCGGGCATGGTACGACGTCTTCAATCAGGATCTGTCGTTCCGCGAAGACGAAGCGGGCGTGCGCCGCTCACAACAGGAAATAGAAAAACTCATCACAAAAGAAAAAGACCGCGGCATTGCGGCGTCACGCATCGTGCTCGCGGGATTTTCCCAAGGAGGGGCGATTGCTTTGCAAACCGGCTTGCGCCATCCCGAGCGGCTGGCCGGAATCATGGCGCTTTCGTGCTATTTGCCTTTGGCTGCAACGCTTGCAGCGGAAGCGGACGCGGCGAATCACACTGTGCCGATCTTCATGGCGCATGGCACGGCGGATCCGCTGATTCCGTTGCCGCTCGCAAGCCTTTCCAGGGTGCAGCTCGAGCAGCAAGGCTACCGGGTGGAATGGCACCAGTACCTCATGCCGCATTCGGTGTGCCCTGAAGAAATCCAGGATATCAGCCGCTGGCTGGCGCGTGTTCTCGCTTAAGGAACCTCTGATTAAGTCCCACGCGGTTGCGACAGCGGCTTTCCGGGATGGGATGCGCGAAGCGAGGCGCAGGCAATGGCCATTCCCCTTGGCAAGCCGAGCGACAAA
Organism: Burkholderiales bacterium; assembly: GCA_035558075.1. Classification (GTDB taxonomy): domain Bacteria; phylum Pseudomonadota; class Gammaproteobacteria; order Burkholderiales; family JAHFRG01; genus JAHFRG01. Next base: position 130 of record DATMDB010000202.1, on the reverse strand, counting down.
GTAGACCGCCCGGACAAGCCCCGTCCCTCCGGGTTGCGGCAAAATGCGGCGTCTGCAGCGTTGCGCTCCTCGGTATCGTAGTCCTGGCTACGACCTTCGTCGCGCGCCTTGCATCCATCCGCATTTTGCC
>DATMDB010000201.1:0-3956 GCA_035558075.1 Burkholderiales bacterium | reverse complement strand
GCGCAATCGACAGAATGGACGGCGCGTGATGGGTAATCACAACCGTCTTGCCGTCAAAGGGTTCGTTTAGTTTTTTCCGCAGCCACGCCTTGAATTCGGCGTGCTTTTTCTGGGTATCCTCGGGACGAAGCTTGCGCAAGCCAATGCCCGCCCGGATCTCACGGTAATCGCTCATCGTCCGGCGCGCATCCGACATAGCCAGCTGGAGATTGCCGGTCGCCGAGAAGTCCGTCCAGCAGGTGCCGCCTAAAAAGCGCACGTTGTCCTGGACAGCTTCATCGCACTCGAGCACGTGCACATTCGTGGCCGCGGCTTTTTGCTTGAGCCGCTTCACCGTGCGCTCGAGGTGCCCCCCGTAGTACTCGTAATTCCCAAGAACATAATAGACAGGCACCGAAAAGTGTTTCGCGGCCCAGTCAATCCCGTGTTCCTGCATATGGATGTCCCCGGCAAGAATCACCGCATCCGCGCCGGTGTCGGGCGGGGTGAAATCGCCCAACTCCAGGTGCAGGTTACTGAGAATATGCAGCCTCACGCTTTCTCCAAAATTGTTCTTCTGTCTTCACCAATACACAGTTTATCCCGGGACGAGATCTGCCGTAAGCCCCTATGCCTCGTAATGACGGGCAGAGTTAATAAACCAGCCGATAAGCGAGAAAATTCGACTTCTGCCCGCAGCAGCGGATTTTCTGCGGTGAACTCGACGGCTGCCGCCCGAAACGAGTGTTAGTGAAAGTAATCGGCGAATGAAGTCCGCTATTCCACCGTGACTGACTTGGCGAGATTGCGCGGCTTATCTACATCGGTACCCCTTTGCAGCGCGGCGTGATAAGCAAGGACCTGCAGCGGCACCACGTGCAGAATGGGGCTTAACCAGCCGGCGTGTTCTTGTAATTGAATCACGTGTACGCCGTCCGCGTCGTGAATATGGGTATCGAGATCGGCAAACACATAAAGCTCGCCGCCCCGCGCGCGCACTTCCTGCAGGTTCGATTTGAGCTTCTCCAGAAGCTTGTCGTTGGGGGCGATGGCCACCACCGGCATATCGCTATCCACCAGCGCCAACGGCCCATGTTTGAGCTCTCCCGCCGGGTACGCTTCTGCATGAATGTAGGAAATCTCCTTGAGCTTCAACGCGCCTTCCATGGCAATCGGATAATGCATACCGCGGCCGAGGAAAAGCGCATGGTGCTTTGCCGCGAATTTTTCCGCCCAGGCCGCTACCTGCTTTTCCAGCCCCAGCACATGCTGAATGGCGCTGGGCAGATGGCGCAAAGCCACGACCCATTCCGCTTCGCGTGCAGGCGTGATTCTTTTGCGCAGCTTTGCCAGCACCAGAGCCAAGAGGAACAGCGCGGTTAACTGCGTGGTGAATGCTTTGGTGGAAGCCACGCCGATTTCAGGCCCGGCGCGGGTGAGAAAGCGCAGTTTTGATTCGCGCAGCAATGCGCTCTCCGGAACATTGCAAATGCACAGCGAATACTGCTGGCCAAGCGAATTGGCGTGCTTCAGCGCAGCCAAAGTGTCGGCGGTTTCGCCTGACTGCGAAATGGTAATCACCAGCGCATCGGGATCGGGCACGCTGTCGCGGTAGCGGTACTCGCTCGCCACTTCAACAACGCACGGAATTCCAGCGAGGCCCTCGAGCCAGTAACGGGCAACCAGGCCGGCGTGGTAACTGGTGCCGCAGGCGATAATCAGCACGCTTTTGATTCGCGCCAGGGCGTCCGCCGCACCCGGCCCGAAAATTTCCGGGGTAAGCAGCGCGCCCACCCCTTCCAGGGTGTCGGCAATGGCGCGCGGCTGCTCGTGGATTTCCTTTTCCATGAAGTGGCGGTAGTTTCCGAGCTCCGCCATTTCAGGATTCAACTCGCTCACATGCACCGCGCGCTCCACCGCATTGCCTTTGGCATCAATGATGCGGTAGCCGGTTAAGCCGATGTCCGCGATGTCGCCTTCTTCGAGATACACGATTTTTTGCGTGACCGGCAGAAGCGCAGAGACATCTGAGGCGATGAAGTTTTCCTTGCTGCCCAGACCCAGCAGAAGCGGGCTGCCTTTGCGCGCGCACACCAGGCGCTGCGGGTCGCTGGAATCCACCACGCCAATCGCGTACGCTCCACTTAGCTCCGCCACCGCATTGCGCGTCGCTTGCAGCAAATCCCTGCTTGCGCGGTAATGGGAGTGAATCAAATGCGCGATGACTTCGGTATCGGTGTCGGAAGTGAATTCGTAGCCGAGCTTTTTGAGCTTCTCCCGCAGCGCCTCGTGGTTCTCGATGATGCCGTTATGCACCACCGCCAGCGTGCCTCCGCTCACGTGCGGGTGGGCGTTCCTTTCGGTGGGCGCGCCGTGAGTCGCCCAGCGTGTGTGCGCGATGCCCAACTGCCCGTGCACTTTTTGCTTTTGTACCTGGTTGCTCAATTCAGCGACGCGCCCCACACTGCGAATGCGCTTGAGCCCGCCGTTCACCACCGCGAGTCCCGCAGAGTCGTAACCGCGATATTCAAGGCGTCGCAGGCCCTCCAGTAATACAGGAACTACGTCACGTTGAGCGATTGCGCCGACTATCCCACACATGATGAAGCCTTTGCAAAGCTGCGTTTTTTTCCTTGATACTTCGTTGCAGCTCGTTTGTGCTGCTCACATACTACCCGTGCATGCTCCGCTGCCCAAACTCGCTGCGCCTCGTCTGAAGCCAAAATACTTGCTTTCCAAAGGCTTCATCTTCACTTCTTACCTGTCTTTTTAACCGGGCGCTTCCAGCCGCGCACGGATACTTGCTTGACCCGCGAAATCGTGAGTTCTCCAGCCGGCGCGTCCCGGGTCACCGTGGTTCCCGCGGCGATAGTCGCGCCTTTGCGGATGGTGACCGGCGCCACGAGTTGCGTATCCGAGCCGATGAATACACCGTCCTCAATCACCGTGCGGTGCTTGTTGGCGCCGTCGTAATTGCAGGTAATGGTGCCAGCGCCGATGTTGACGTTTTTGCCGACCGTTGTATCGCCCACGTAGCTTAAATGATTGGCCTTGCTGTTCTTGCCGATGCGGCTGTTTTTCACTTCCACGAAATTGCCGATATGCGCCTCGTTTTCCAGCACGGTGCCCGGGCGGATGCGCGAATAGGGGCCAATGCGGCAATCCCTGCCAATTTCCGCGCCATCAATCAGGCAGTAAGGCAGAAGTTCGGTGCCGGCGGCGATCTTCACGTCTTTCAGCAGGCAATGCGCGCCGACACTGACCCTGTTGCCCAAGCTTACATCTCCTTCGAACACGCAGCCGATGTCTATTTCAACATCTCTGCCGCAGGCGAGCCTGCCGCGTATATCAATCCGTTCGGGATCGGCAACAGTCACGCCCTGCTCGAGAAGCTGGTTGGCGCGCTCCCGTTGATACAGGCGCTCGAGCTGGGCAAGCTGCGCTTTGCTGTTGACACCCAGCGTTTCCCAGGCATGCTGCGGTTGAATGGCGGAAACTTTGGCGCCGTCCTGGATTGCCAGCGCCACGATGTCGGTAAGGTAGTATTCCTTCTGTGCGTTTTTGTTGCCGAGCCTGCTCAACCAGTTTTGCAGCCGCGCCGCCGGGATCGCCATGATGCCGGTGTTGACTTCGCGGACGTTCCGCTCGTAGCCGGTGGCGTCTCTGTCCTCGACGATGCGCGATATATCGCCGTCATCGTCGCGCACGATGCGTCCGTAACCGGCCGGGTCATCCAGCTCCACCGTCATAAGCGTGAGTTGGTTGGGCTTGAGCATGCGCTTAAGAGTGCCTGCCGCCATCAACGGTACATCGCCATACAGCACGAGAGTGATTCCGTCCTTGCCCAGATGCGGCAGGGCCTGTTTCAGCGCGTGTCCGGTGCCGAGTTGCGGCTGCTGCTTGACCGACACCACATCAGCGCCTTTAAACTGCTCAGGCAGCGCTCTTCCGCTGTGACCATAAACCACGCAAAGCTT
>DATMDB010000200.1:0-7721 GCA_035558075.1 Burkholderiales bacterium | reverse complement strand
CCACCAACAGCTCCTGGGTGGCGCAGGCTCCGGGCTTGTTGATTGCTTCGGTTTTGCTTTGGGACATCCTGTTCAGAAGCCAATTGGGGGTCTCGCTCACGTTCTTTGAAGAGATGTATTCGCGCAACCTCGGCCATTTGTTTGTGAGCCCGCTGCGCCCTTACGAGCTGGTATGCTCGAAACTGGTCATCAGCCTGCTGCGCACTTTAATCGGCGTGGGCGGCGCCGCGCTCCTGGCAATCCCGCTTTACCATTATTCGATTTTCAGCATGGGGTTGCCGCTCATCGCGTTCTTCGCCAATCTCATGATGATGGGCTGGGCGATCGGCCTGATGGTCGCGGCGCTGGTGCTGCGCTGGGGCTTGGGCGCGGAAAACCTGGCATGGGCGCTGATTTTTGCCGCCGCGCCGGTGAGCGGCGTCTATTACCCTATCAATGTGCTGCCGGGCTGGCTGCAGCCGTTCGCACTGGCATTGCCATCGAGCCATGTATTCGAAGGCATGCGCGCGGTGATGATTGAGCATCATTTCCGCACCGATTTGCTTCTCAACGCGCTGCTGCTTAACTTAATCTATCTTGTCGCAGGGGTGGCGATTTTCCTCGCTGCATTCCACGCCGCGAGGAAGCGCGGGCTGTTGCTGTATATCGGGGAATAAGCCCTTGAGTTTGCTTCAATCTGCCCCAATTTATTCATCGCTTAATTGCAAACGCTTACGATATAATATGCAGTCTTTTGAATTTGGGGAATTTATGCCGATTTACGAGTATCGCTGCGGCAACTGCGGGTTCCAAAAAGACTACCTGCAGAAGTTGAGCGACGCCCGCTTGACGCGCTGCCCGGCGTGCGGTGAGAAAAAACTGAGTAAACTCGTCTCCGCCGCCGGATTCCAGCTCAAAGGCAAGGGCTGGTACGCCACCGATTTCAAAGAGCAGTCCAAGCCCAAGCCGGAGGACGCGAAAAAATCCGCTGAAGAATCCAAAGGGACCAAACCAGCGGCGCCGGCGGCTGCCCCACCTGCCAGCAAATGAAAAAATACTTTATTACCGGGCTGCTGATTTGGGTGCCGCTGGTCATCACCCTGTGGGTGCTGGATTTTTTGATCAGCACCATGGATCAGAGTTTGCGCCTGTTACCGCCGGAATGGCGTCCCGAGGCGCTATTCGGTTACCACATTCCCGGTTTGGGCGTGATTCTCACCCTGGTGGTGCTGTTCCTCACGGGACTGTTTACCGCCAACATTCTCGGCCAGCGGCTGGTGAAGTTTTGGGAGTGGCTGCTTTCGCGCATCCCGGTGGTGAAATCGATTTACAGCGGCGTCAAGCAGGTGAGTGACACGCTGTTTTCCGGCCAGGGCCAAGCATTTCGCAAGGTTCTGCTGGTGCAATATCCGCGCGAAGGCTCGTGGATCATCGCCTTTCAAACCGGGCAGCCGCGTGGCGATGTCACCAATCATCTCAAAGGCGAATACGTGAGCGTGTATGTGCCGACCACGCCCAACCCCACGTCAGGTTTTTTTCTGATGATGCCGAGGAACGATGTAATAGAACTCGACATGAGCGTGGACGGGGCGCTTAAATACATCATCTCCATGGGAGTCGCGGCGCCGGATAATTAGCAAGAAACCGACTGAAGCACGGCTTTTAGCCCGACTTAAATCCTGGAATTTCCGACCCTTCATCATGATGCGTACTGAGTATTGCGGCCTCGTCAGCCGGAAGCATCTGCAGCAAAGCGTGACCCTGTGCGGCTGGGTGCACCGGCGGCGCGACCACGGCGGTGTGATTTTTATCGACTTGCGCGACCGCGAAGGGCTGGTACAAGTGGTATGCGATCCCGACCATCCGGAGATGTTCAAGACCGCGGAAAAAATCCGCAATGAATTCGTTTTAAAAGTTACCGGCAAGGTGCGCCACCGTCCTGAAGGCACGGTGAACCCGGATTTAATCAGCGGCGAAGTGGAAGTGCTGGCGCACGAGATCGAGATTCTCAATTTCTCGCTTACACCGCCGTTCCAGCTCGACGATGAAAATCTTTCAGAAACCACCCGGCTCACTCACCGCGTAATTGACTTGCGCCGCCCGCAAATGCAGACGAACCTCAGGCTACGTTATAAAGTCGCGATGGCGGTGCGGAAATTCCTCGACGCGCACGGCTTCCTGGATATTGAGACGCCGATACTCACCAAATCCACGCCGGAAGGCGCGCGCGATTACCTGGTGCCGTCGCGCATCCATCCCGGTCAGTTCTTCGCGCTGCCGCAGTCACCGCAGTTGTTCAAACAGCTTCTGATGATTGCCGGATTCGACCGCTATTACCAGATCACCAAATGCTTCCGCGACGAGGATTTGCGAGCCGACCGCCAGCCGGAATTCACGCAGATTGATATCGAGACCTCGTTCCTGAACGAAGGCGAAATCACCGGGTTGATGGAAGAGCTGATCCGCAGTCTCTTCAGGGAAGTAATGCGGGTGGAGATGCCCAAGCCTTTTCCTCGCCTCACATACCAGGAATCCATGCAGCGCTACGGCTCGGACAAGCCCGACCTGCGTGTGTCGCTGCAGCTTACCGAGCTTACCGATTTGATGAAAGTGGTCGAGTTCAAGATCTTCCGTTCCGCCGCTGAGCTGTCCGATGGGCGGATCGCCGCACTGCGCGTACCTAACGGCGGCGCGCTCACGCGCAAGGACATTGATGACTATACGGAGTTTGTCGCGATTTACGGCGCGAAGGGGCTTGCCTACATTAAAGTCAGCTCTGGTGCCGAAGGAAAGGCAGGAAAGGATTCAGTTCGCAGAGCACTAGCAGGGAAAGATTCAGTTCCCACCGGGCTGATAGCCTCGCAATCACCGATTCTCAAGTTCCTGCCCGAGAATGTCATTGAGGTGATTCTCGAGCGCACCGGGGCGCAAAACGGCGACCTGATTTTCTTTGGCGCCGACCGGGCGAAAATCGTCAATGATTCATTAAGCGCGCTGCGTGAAAAGATCGGGCACGAAAAAGGTTTGGCCGAGTCAGGTTGGAAACCGCTGTGGGTCACCGATTTCCCGATGTTCGAGTGGAACGAGGAAGAAAAGCGCTGGGATCCGCTGCACCATCCCTTTACTTCACCGAAAGACGGGCACGAAGCTTTTCTCGACAGCGATCCGTCCAGGGCGCACGCTAAAGCCTACGACATGGTGCTGAACGGCTGGGAAATCGGCGGCGGCTCGGTGCGCATCCACCGCGAGGAGGTGCAATCCAAGGTTTTCCGTGCGCTCAACATCGGCGAAGACGAAGCGCGGCAGAAATTCGGGTTTCTGTTGGATGCCCTGCAGTACGGCGCGCCGCCGCATGGCGGAATCGCCTTTGGTCTCGACCGCATCGTTACCCTGATGGTGGGCGCGGAGTCCATCCGCGATGTGATCGCCTTCCCCAAAACCCAGCGCGCGCAATGCCTGCTTACCCAGGCGCCGAGCCCGGTGGACGAAAAGCAATTGCGCGAACTGCACATCCGGTTGCGGCAGGCAGAAACGACGAAATCTTGAAACGCCAAGAACGCACAGGACGCCACGAAAAACAAGATAAAATAGTTGCTGGTTTTCCTCTGCGTCCTCGGCGCTCTCCGCGGTGAAAACTTCATACAAAATCCCTGTCTCAGTGTTGGTGGTAATTCATACCCCCGAACTGCAAGTACTGCTTCTAGAGCGCGCCGACCATCCCGGCTTCTGGCAATCGGTGACCGGCAGCCTGAATGAAGACGAGACGCTGGAGCAAGCCGCGGTTCGGGAAGTAATGGAAGAGACCAGGCTGGATGCGCAGAAGTATGCGCTGACGGATTGGAACGTCGAGAACCAATATAAAATTTTTCCTGAGTGGCGGCACCGCTATCCTCCGCGAGTGACAAAAAATACTGAGCATGTCTTTGGTTTGCTAGTACCGAAGCCGCTTCCAGTGGCGGTTGCGCCGCGCGAGCATCTGGGTTTTGCCTGGCTGCCGTATCAGGAAGCGGCGCAAAAATGCTTTTCCTGGAGCAACCGCGACGCGATTTTGGCACTGCCAAGATTTATCCTACATTGATGCAACATTGGACTGGATTTTTTGTCTTATTATGGTAATGTTAGCAATGCAATCAGCACAGCGTCAGCAGTGGAACCTTATGAGATATTGCCATGCAAACCAGTGCAATAGAATTTGACCGCTTCAGCCGGATGCAGGATGAGGCCTGCGAGGAGCGCATCCTCGCGGCGAAGGCTGCTTTGGGCAAGCGCGCGGTGATACTCGGCCACCACTATCAACGCGCCGATGTCTACAAGCATGCTGATTTAACCGGGGATTCGCTGAAGCTCTCGCGCCTTGCGGCGGAGACTTCCGCTGAATACATCGTGTTCTGCGGCGTGCATTTCATGGCTGAAGTGGCTGACATCCTCACCTTTGCCAAGCGCACGGTGATTTTGCCTGACATGAACGCCGGATGCTCGATGGCGGATATGGCGAACCTTGCCAAAGTGGAACGCGCCTGGCGTGAGCTCTCGGAAGTCCTCGATCCCGATGAATCGACCACACCAGTGACCTATATCAATTCCGCCGCCGATTTGAAAGCGTTCTGCGGTGAGCATGGCGGCATCGTCTGCACTTCCAGCAACGCCGGAAAAATTCTCGAATGGTCGTTCAAGCGGCGCGAGAAGGCGCTGTTCTTTCCCGACCAGCACCTGGGGCGCTGGAGCGGCTACAAAATGGGGATTCCTCTTGATGAAATGCCGGTCTGGGATCCCGACGAGCCGACCGGAGGCCTGAGCCCCGAGCAAATCAGAAAGGCCAGAATCCTGTTGTGGAAAGGTCATTGCTCGGTGCACCAGATGTTCCAGCCGCAGCATGTGCTCAAATTCCGCAATCAGCATCCCGGCGGCATGGTGATTTCACACCCCGAATGCAATTTTGAGGTGTGCAAGCTCTCGGATTACGTTGGTTCCACCGAAACCATTATTAAGACCGTAAAGGCAGGCAAACCCGACACGCGCTGGCTGGTGGGCACAGAGCTGAATCTGGTCAATCGCCTGGCAGAGGAAGTGAAGCCTGATGGCAAAATCGTGCAGTTTATGGCGCCCACGGTGTGCATGTGTTCGACCATGGCACGCATTGACCCCCAGCACCTTGCCTGGTCGCTGGAAAATCTGGTAGAGGGCAAGGTGGTGAACCAAATCCGCGTTCCGCCGTGCGACGCCGAACAGGCACGGCTTGCGCTGGACCGCATGCTCCAAATCTTCTAGACGCCTCGCATCTCCAGTTGTATCCTCGTTATCGATGGATCGAACTTTCCGCTTGTCGAAATAATCCTCGATGTGGGAGACGCGGTGCGTTCAACTATTCCTCAGACTAAGGAACCTGTGAACGAGTCCTGCGCGGGCGCGATGGTGGCGACATGTTCAGAGATTCCCTAACTAAAAACTGCGCACAATCATGAGCAAGATTTTACATGTTGCGACCTACAACATTCACAAGGGATTCTCGCATTTCAACCGGCGCATGATGGTGCACGAGTTGCGCGAGCGGCTGCGCGCGATGCGCGCGGACGTGGTATTCCTCCAGGAAGTACAGGGATATCATGACCACCATGCTGCGCGCTATGCGAACTGGCCGCAAAAACCCCAATACGAGTTTCTCGCTGACGCGGTGTGGAGTGATTTCAGCTACGGCAAGAACTCTGTGTATACCGAAGGCCACCACGGCAACGCCATTTTGAGCCGCTTCCCGATCGTGCACTGGGACAACCTGGATGTTTCCGCGCACGCACTGGAAAACCGCGGTATGCTGCATTGTGAGATGAAGCTGCCGGGATGGAACGAGCATCTGCATTGCATCAACGTCCATCTGGGCTTGTTTTCGCGCTGGCGCGCAAAGCAGTTGCTGGCGTTGCGTGACCACATCGAAACACTGGTGCCGGCGCAAGCGCCGCTCATCATCGCCGGCGATTTCAACGACTGGCGCAGCCAGGTCGGCAGGATTTTCTCCGATTCGCTGTACTTGCACGAGGTATTCGAACTCATCCGCGGCAGGCCCGCACGCAGCTTCCCGGCGGCAATGCCTGTGTTCCGGCTGGATCGCATTTACGTGCGCGGCTTCCGCGTCGAGCGCGTGCATGTGCATCGCGGCCGGCCGTGGTCGAAAATTTCCGACCACGCCGCCCTCTCCGCAACCATGATGCGGGTTTAAAAAAGGCTGCCCGCGCCCATACCCATTCCGCGGCAAATCTCCAAGCTTATTTTTTTGGTGCAATGATGCGTTTTTTTGCAGGCAACAGGGTCACGCTGCTGCATAACGGAGCCGAGTATTTTCCCGAGCTGGAAAAGGCTATCAAGAATGCGGCTTTGGAGATTTTTCTCGAAGCGTATATTTTCGAAAACGATGACACCGGCAGGCGTATCGCCGAAGCTCTGCAGCACGCGGCGCAGCGCGGAATCACGGTGCATCTGCTGCTGGACGGTTTCGGTTCAAAATCCATGCCACAGGAAATGCTCGCCGGCATGATACAGGCGGGAATACAGGTGCTGCTGTTCCGGCCGGAGGTCTTGGGCTTCAAATTCAGGCGCCAGCGGCTGCGGCGCATGCACCGCAAACTCGTGGTGATTGACGGCAGGATTGCGTTTATTGGCGGCATCAACATCATCGACGACATGCACACGCCCAGGCAGGTCCCGCCCCGTTTCGATTACGCGGTGAAAGTCGAAGGACCTCTGTTGCGGGTGATCCATGCTGCGGCGAGAGACCTGTGGGCGCGAGTCACTTGGACGCACCTGCGGCGTGAATGGAGCTACACCAAGGGCCGAACGGCGGCGTCTCAGCTCCGCGGCGAACAGCGTGCGGCGCTGGTCACTCGCGACAACTTGCGCCATCGCCGCGATATCGAACAGGCCTATCTCAATGCGATTGCCGGCGCCAAACAGGAAATCATCATCGCCAACGCGTATTTTCTTCCCGGCCGCAATTTCCGCCGTGCACTGATAAACGCTGCGGCGCGCGGTGTGCGCGTGATCCTGTTGTTGCAGGGTCGAGTCGAATATTTGCTGCTGCATTATGCTTCTCGCGCGCTGTATGGCAATTTTTTGGATGCCGGCGTGGAGATTTACGAGTACCACAAAAGCTTCATGCATGCCAAGGTGGCGGTGATGGACGGCTATTGGGCAACGGTCGGTTCCTCCAACATCGATCCCTTCAGTCTGTTGCTGGGGCGGGAAGCGAACGTGGTGGTGGAAGACCGCGGTTTCGCCCAGCAGCTCAGACAGAGCTTGATGCAGGCGATTGCGCGCGGCGCAACGCAGGTGGTGCGCGAACGCTGGAAAAACCGGCCGCTCGCACAGCGCGTCCTGATCTGGATCAGCTACGGCGTGGCGCGTTTTGTCACGGGCGCGTTTGGTTACGGGCGAGAGCAGGAATTCAGGTCGCGCCATTAGGCGATTTTGACCGGCATCGGAAATCCGCAGCGCGTTGCCGCTGCATCGTTTTTCCAGGCTCGCCAATCAATGCACAGGGTGATACCCTAAGACTTTTGAAGCAACAGCTATGCGCGTCACTCATTTCGGCAAGCCGCCGAAAAACCGCAACGATTGGAATACCATCAAGGCCCTGCTTCCTTATCTGTGGGAGTTCAAGGGGCGGGTAGCGCTGGCTCTCACCTTGCTCATCTTTGCCAAACTCGCCAATGTCGCGGTGCCGCTGGCGCTTAAAGGCATCGTTGATTCATTGA
>DATMDB010000199.1:0-2058 GCA_035558075.1 Burkholderiales bacterium | reverse complement strand
GGGATTCCGGTGTCCAGGATGATGCAGGGCGAGCGCGAAAAGCTGCTGCACATGGAAGACGCGCTCCACCAGCGCGTCGTTGGTCAGGACGAGGCCGTCCGCCTGGTATCCGACGCGATCCGGCGCTCGCGCTCGGGTCTTTCCGATCCCAACCGCCCGTATGGCTCGTTCCTGTTTCTGGGGCCGACGGGCGTGGGCAAGACCGAGTTGTGCAAGGCGCTCGCGGAGTTCCTATTCGATGCCGAGTCGCATCTGATCCGGATCGACATGTCCGAGTTCATGGAAAAGCATTCGGTCGCGCGGCTGATCGGCGCGCCACCGGGTTATGTGGGGTACGAGGAAGGCGGCTATCTGACCGAGGCCGTGCGCCGCAAGCCGTACAGCCTCATCCTGTTGGACGAAGTCGAAAAGGCGCATCCCGACGTCTTCAACGTCTTGCTGCAGGTGCTCGACGACGGGCGCATGACCGACGGTCAGGGGCGCACGGTCGATTTCAAGAACACGGTGATTGTGATGACCTCCAACCTCGGTTCGCAGATGATTCAGCGGATGGCGGGCGATGACTACCAGGTCATCAAGCTCGCGGTGCTTGCCGAAGTGAAGACCTATTTCCGCCCCGAGTTCATCAACCGCATTGATGAAATGGTGGTGTTCCACGCGCTCGACGAGAAAGACATCAAGTCCATTGCAAGGATCCAGCTCAAGTTTGTCGAGAAGCGGCTTGCGCAAATGGATATCAAGCTTGAAGTCAGCGATGCGGCGCTGGCCGAGCTTGCCAAAACCGGATTCGATCCGGTGTACGGCGCGCGGCCGTTGAAACGTGCGATCCAGGCGCAGATTGAAAACCCGCTGGCCATGGAAATCCTCGAAGGCCGGTTTGCCGCCAAGGACAAAGTCAAGGTGGATTGCAAGAGCGGCAAGTTCGTCTTCAGCAAGAGCTGAGAGGCGGCACACGCCAGGATCTATAATGGGTAGTCAAACTTTGCCGGGGAAGGTATATTGTTTCGCGAACTGAACCAGGGCAAATGTAAAACCTATTTGCTGGCCTGTGACAAGACCCGCAAAGCGCTGTTGATTGACCCTATCCGGGAGAAGACCGACCGCTACCTGGCCGCGCTGGCATATTACGGCTGTTCCCTGGAGCTGGTGATAGACACGCACACGCATGCCGACCATCGCACCGCGGTGTTTGAGCTGAAAGAGCTCACCGGCGCCAAAGTGGTGATGCACCGCCGCGCGCCCGCCCCGCATGTGGACATCCATGTCCAGGACGGCCAGACCATAACCTGCGGGGAAATTCAGGTACGGGTATTGGCAACGCCGGGCCACACTCCCGATGGCATGAGCCTGTACGCCGAAGGAAAAGTTTTCACCGGCGACACGCTGCTGATCCGCGGCACCGGGCGCACCGATTTCGCCGGCGGCGATGCCGGGATGCAGTACGACAGCGTTACCAAAAAACTGTTTACTTTGCCGGATGACACGCTGGTGTATCCCGCGCATGACTACCGCGGCAACACTCAGTCCAGCATCGGCGAAGAGAAACGCTTGAATCCGCGTATTGCCAACTGCTCCAGAACCGAGTACGTGGAATTAATGGCAAAACTCGGGTTGCCTTTGCCTACCAAGATCCAGGAAGTGCTGCAACCCAACCAAACCGCGCTCGATGACGACCGCATTGCTTTTCCCACCATAGCCGAGCTCAATCAGGTGCGGCAGTTGAGCTCTCTCGAAGTGCTGGCGCTGGTCCATAGCGATTCCCCGCCGCTGGTTCTCGATGTGCGCGAACCCAACGAATACAGCGGCGAGCTGGGGCACATACCGGGGAGCAAGCTGATTCCGCTGAAAGACCTCGCCGACCGCGCAAGCGAACTGGAGGCATGCAAGAACAAGCACGTCATCGCTATTTGCCGCGCCGGCGTGCGCAGTAGCACCGCGGCCGCGATACTCACCAGCCTCGGTTTCGAGCAGGTGTCGAATCTTCGCGGCGGAATGCTGGAGTGGAATGACCAGAAGCTGCCGATTGAGCGGTAGGAACCTCTGATTAAGTCCATCATG
>DATMDB010000198.1:0-10777 GCA_035558075.1 Burkholderiales bacterium | reverse complement strand
AATAGTGGCGGTGATATTGGTATTGCCGCCAACAGAATAAACAATCGAGGAAAATGGCGGCGTCCCGAGAGCGCCGCCAAACAAGTTTTGCTGTATGTTCCAATTGCCGATTTTGGAGAAATCCACGCCCGCCTGGTACTGGTCGCTGAGCGTGACGTCAACGACGCTGGCCTCGATCAGCACTTGGCGCTGAGACGCTTCAATCACGCCGCTGATATATTGTTGCACCAGCGCATGCTGTTTTTCAGTCGCGAACACGCTTACCGTGCCCGCAACCGGGTTGACCACGACATCGTCTGTCACTTTGCTCGGAAGCGCTGCCAAAGTAGGACCGAAAGCGGTAGAAAAGAGTTTGTCAGCGCCGGTTCCGGCGCGCGCTGCTGCTCCCGCCTGCTGCAGGCGCTCCTCGCGTGCCGCTATGAGGGCTTCAGCGCGCGCGGCCTTTTCTTCAGCAGTTGATGCCTGGCCGCCGGTTGAAGTTAAAAGGCTACGCAGGTTGTCTCTGAGCACTTCCCAGAAATTATTATTGGAGACACTGCTCACATTGGTGCTGGAATAGTTACCACCACCAGCGCCTGTTGCAGCAGGCTGGGTTCCGCCGCCTGGACTGGTCCCGGCAGCTGAGATTTGTCCGGAAACGCTGTTGGCGGAAGTGGTATTACGCGTGAGGTTGACGTAGTTAACAAAGTAAGTCTTGAAATAAGGGGTATCTGGAGTCACCACCAAGGTATCGCCTTCCAGCTTGTAGCGCATGTTCACCTGCCGCGCGATGCGCTCCAAAATCGCGGGCAAGGTTTCATTTACCGCGTTAAGTGTTACCAGTCCCTGGATTCCGGGATGAACATCTATGTTCTGCTTGGTGTCGCGCGCCAGTGCAAACAGCAGTTCTCTGGCTGAGACCTCGTTCACGACCACGCTGTAAGTTTGCGGTTTTTCCACCGCTTTGGGCGGGGGCACGAAACTAGTGGTTTTGACCGGAGCAGGAATCTCGCCCGCTTCAGGCCCGAGTGTGCCGGTAATATGGCCTTCCGATTGCCGGACGTGCGGATAATTCGCAGCGCAGCCGCTTAACAGCAAGGCTAAGGACAGGAAGGAAACGAACGGTTGTGTACTGAAGTGTTGCATTTTTACTCTTCCCTGAGAATGTTAAGCAACACAATTATCCCTACAAATCTTAATCCTAGCATGATTTTATTACAACTTTATCTAAGTATGCTTGGCAATGTAACAGAATAGCAAGCTTTACGCTCGTGCATTCAGGAGTTTATTCCGGGATCGCGCGATTCCCGAAAGCAAGATGCTAGTTCTGAAATTCGCCTATTTTCAATAGTCTCAGGTGGAACGATTCAGCGTATCTAGCGGGAAGTTGGCTCATTGCTTCTTGGGCTTCCCGCAGCGAAGGATACAGACCGTAAAACACCCTGAACCTCGCGCGGCCGCCTATCTTTACCGGAACGACGTAAATTTCTTCGAGGTTCATCAGATTCGCTGCACGGGTAAGAAAACGTTCAATGCGCGGCGGGCGCACCTCATCGGTGAGGAACAGCTGGATGCTGATATCGTCCGCAGAGGCTTGGCCAAACGCGTTATGCGTAGCTTCAATGCGTTGCCGCAGCACCGGATATTGGTCAAAAGTGGTGGCGTAGTCTGCTTTGCGTTGCGCCACCTTTTCGGGTCTGGCCTCGGCCGGTTTAGAGGATAACGTAACTACAGGGGATAGCCGCAACGGGAGGCCGAGCTCGTTGGTGTCGGTTTTCTGTGCGCTAACCTGCTCGGTAGCTTGGGAAGATCTTGGTGCAGTTGCAGGTGGTTCTGCTTGAGACGATTCTGCTCGAGGTGGTTCGGCTGCGTCCGGCTTGGGCCCCTCAGACGCTACAGGTTTTACCAGCTCGCTTTGCGGAGCCGGTGCGGCGCTGACAGCGGGCTGATTATAGGAAGGCATTTCGAGTGGCGGCCAAAGCGTGAGGTAGGTGCCGTACAACAATGCTCCGAGCGCGACCCCAAACACAAGCCATGCCAATCCGGAAACCGCCTTGCGGTGGCGCCCAAAGTCGTTGCTGAATTCACTGTCCTCGATTGCCGCCCTGATATGCTTCGGTTTGATGGTGTGCGTACTGTCTGCAAATGCCGCGAGCAGCGCCTTGTCGGCAAGCAGGTTCACACGGCGCGTAAGCCCCTTTGAGGCTTTGGTGATCATGTGCACCACGCTTGGGGAAAACAGGTCCGGGCCGCGGTATCCTGCGGCGCGCATGCGGAACATCAGATACTCTTTAATTTGTTGGGCATCCAGCGGTTTCAGCGAGAAGCTGTAAGTAATGCGTTCACGCAACTGGCGGATTTGCGGCAGGCGCAGGATTTCGTCGAGCTCCGGTTGGCCGAAAAGCACGATCTGTAAAAGCTTGTGGCTTCCGGTTTCCAGGTTGGAGAGCAGGCGTATTTCCTCGAGCGTGGCGAGTGGCATGCTCTGCGATTCCTCGACAAAAATCACTACCTGGCGCTTTTGCACATGCCGCTCCAGCAGATAGTCATGCAGTTTCTGTATCACTTTGATGCGCGGCGTATCGCCGCCGATCGGCAACTGCAACTCAAAGGCGATGGCGTGCAGGATTTCGTCAGGGGAGACGCTGGGATTGGCGAGATAAACGGACTCGATTTGCTGTGGCAAACACGTCTGAAGCATGCGGCACAACATGGTCTTGCCGCTGCCCACCTCGCCGCTCACTTTGATTATGCCTTCGCCATGCGAGATGGCGTAGAGCAGCGCGTCGAGAATCGCGCCGCGGTTGCCCCCGGGGAAGAAGAACTCGGTGTTGGGGGTGATCTTAAATGGGGGTTGCGCCAGGCCGAAATGAGCGTAATACATGGGGATTAATCTTCCTTATCCTCCAGGTCGCCATATTGTTGCATACGGCTGTACAAGGTGGTTCGGCGCACCCCCAGCAGCTTCGCGGCTTGCGAGAGATTGCCGTGGGTGATGGAAAGCGCAGCCTCCACATAACTTTTTTCCCATTGTTGCAGCGTCACGTCCAAGCTGAAATGTTTTTGCGCCTGCAAATGCTTTCTCGCCGCGTCCAGCAGGGATTTGGTGTCCTGCGCAAGCGCCAGCTCAGGCGTTTTG
This sequence comes from Burkholderiales bacterium, assembly GCA_035558075.1. Taxonomy (GTDB): domain Bacteria; phylum Pseudomonadota; class Gammaproteobacteria; order Burkholderiales; family JAHFRG01; genus JAHFRG01. The sequence continues at coordinate 7,659 of DATMDB010000198.1, read as the reverse complement.
GCATCCACGCTGTCCATGTCCAGCTCGCCCTGCAATTGCGCGGTCCCGATGGTCTGTCCAGGATATTTGGTTATGAGGCGGATAACGATATTGCGCAATTCCCTCACGTTGCCGGGAAAGTAATAATCCCGCCACAGGGCCATCGATTTCTCATCCAGATCAAATGGCGCAACCCGGCTCTGGCGTGAATAGAAATCGCGGTAATGATCAAGCAGCGTAAATTTGTCGTCGTCCAGTTCGCGCAACGGCGGCACGGTGATGCTGAATACGCTCAGGCGATGGTACAGGTCGGCACGAAAGCCGCCGGCCTTGATTTCCTGGCGCAGGTCACGGTTGGTGGCAGCAACGACGCGCGCGTTGCTGGTGCGGCTTGTAGTTTCGCCGACGCGCTGGTATTCGCCATTTTCCAGCACTCGCAAAAGCTTTGCTTGCAATTCCAGCGGCAATTCGCCGATTTCGTCGAGGAACAGCGTGCCGTCTTTCGCGTCTTCAAAATAGCCGGAATGCGGGCCGGTGGCGCCGGTGAATGACCCTTTGCCATAACCGAACAGCGTCGGTTCCACCAAGTTCGGGGAAATAGCCGCGCAATTAAGTGCCAGATACGGCTTTTGCCTGCGGCTGCTCAAGCTATGCAAGGAGATGGCGACGAGTTCTTTGCCACTGCCGGACTCGCCTTCGATGAGCACTGGAAACGGCGCGTCGGCATATTGACCGATTTGATTGCGCAGTTTATCAGTCACCGAACTTTTTCCGATGATTCTTCCTTCTGCAGGAGCCGCCACTTGTTCCACATCGCGGATTTGCAGCGCCTTGGCGAGCAGCGACTTGAGCTTTTCCGGTTCACAGGGCTTAGCGATAAATTCAATCGCACCCAGGGTGCGCGCATGCCGCGCGTTGGCTTCATCGTTCTGGCCGGACAGCACCACAATCTTGATGCCCGGCGCGTAAGTCAACAGTTCGCTGATCAGGCGGAAACCCTCGTCGGGGCGGTGCGGGGTGGGCGGCAGCCCAAGGTCAACCAATGCGAGCTGCGGCGGTTTGTCGAGCTGACGCAGCAGGCTTTTTACCTGGTTGCGTGAATCCGCGGCATAGACGGCATAATCCTTGCTCAACACGAAATTCAGTGTATCGGTGATGAGCGGGTCGTCGTCAACGATCAGCAAATCGGGTTTGGCTTGAGTTTCCACCGTTTTCTCTGCATCCATGCAAAACGACCGTGCTCATTTTGCCAGAGTCTTAGAGTCTCTAACATAGTAAAGCACCTTGTTAGAGACTCCTAAGTCCCCGTCATGGTCCCTGGCTCGCCGATGCAGGACAAGAATGCCTGTTCCAGGTTTGGCGCCGCGTGGTCGCGGCACAATTGCTGCGGCGTGCCTAAAAACAACAGGCGGCCGGCATGGATTACCGCCATGCGGTCGCAGATTTCCTCCACGTCGGCGAGCGTATGCGAAGTGAAAAACAGGGTGCGCGCTTGTTTGCGCAAATCCTTGAATTGCGCTTTCAGGCGTGCGCGCGCCTTGGGATCAAGGCCGCTGGTGGGCTCATCCAACACATAGAGTTCCTTGCTGGCGAGAAAGCACGCCGCAAGCCCCAGCTTCTGCGTCATGCCCTTGGAATAGGCGCGCACCGGAAGCCTGAGCGCTGTCGAATCGAGATCAAACGCAGCAAGCATGCCCTCAACCTGGGTGGGCTCATATGACAAACCCTGCAGCTTCAACATGTATTGCAGGAAGTCCTTTCCCGTCAAGTAATGGGGGGGTATGAAGCGCTCGGGCAGGAAAGACAGGCGTTTGCGCGAGGCGGTCAGGCGGTGAGAAGTGCCGAATATCTCTATCGTGCCCGAATTGGTTTCGCAAAAATCCAGCAGGCATTTCAAGAGTGTGGTTTTGCCTGCGCCGTTGATCCCGACCAGAGCAAAAAACTCGCCGCTCTCGACGCTGAAGTCCACCTCTTTGAGTGCGGGGTATATTCCGAAATTTTTGCTGACATTAATAAATTGCAGGGCATGTATATGCATGGCTGCCGGGGTCCAATCCGCTCTGGTTTCGTCCCAATGATAACACGCTACGAGGAAGTGCCACCTATTGCCAACGCCGCAAATTTTGTCCGGTTTTTCTATTTGGCATAACTAGTTTAGAATCCCACATTCCGGAACTGCTTACAATTCATAATCGTGCCCACGGAACATCTTGTTGAAATAAACAACGTCAATTTTGCCTACGACAAGCGCCTCGTCCTCAAGGGAATGAATATGCGCATTGCCAAAGGGCAGGTGGTCTCCATCATGGGCGGCAGCGGTTGCGGCAAGACTACGCTCCTGCGGCTCATCGGCGGCCAGTTGCGGCCTGCGAACGGCGCGGTGAAGGTTGCGGGCGAGGTGATACACCAGCTCGACCACGACGGCCTGTACCGCATGCGCCGGCGCATGGGCATGCTGTTTCAGTTCGGCGCTTTGTTCACCGATTTGCCGGTGTTTGACAATGTCGCGTTTCCCTTGCGTGAGCACACGGATTTGCCGGAAGCGTTGATTCGCGATTTGGTGTTGATGAAGCTGAATGCTGTGGGCCTGCGCGGCGCGCGCGACCTCATGCCTGCCGTCATTTCCGGCGGTATGGCGCGGCGTGTGGCGCTGGCGCGCTCAATCGCGCTCGATCCCATGCTCATCATGTATGACGAGCCTTTCGCTGGCCTGGATCCGATTTCGCTCGGCGTGATCGCCAACCTGATACGCCGCCTGAACGACGCGCTCGGCGCCACTTCGATCGTGGTGACCCACGACGTGCAGGAAACACTTGCTATCGCGGACTATATCTACTTTATGTCGGAAGGGGTGGTGGTGGCGCAAGGCACACCCGACGAAATCCGCGCGTCCACGCTGCCGTTCGTACACCAGTTTGTGCATGCGGAAATGGATGGGCCGGTGCCGTTCCATTATTCGGCCAATCCGTATGCCGACGACCTCGGTCTCAGGGACGGCAATGGTTAAGCTGGCCGCCGAAGGTTTCCGCGGACTGGGCGGCTGGGCGGTGGAAAGCATCTGGAGCCTGGGCCATGCCAGCTGCTTTTTCTGGTCCATTCTCGTTCACTCGGGAACCAGTTTCAAGCGTTTTCGCCTGGTGGTGCGCGAAGTGTATATTGTCGGCGTCTATTCGCTGATTATCATTGTGGTGTCGGGGCTGTTCGTCGGTTTCGTGCTCGGGCTGCAGGGCTACAATACTCTGCAGAAATACGCGTCTGAGCAGGCGCTGGGCCTGCTGGTTGCGCTCTCTTTGGTGCGCGAGCTGGGGCCGGTGGTGACTGCGTTGTTGTTCGCCGGACGCGCCGGCACCGCGATTACCGCCGAAATCGGCCTGATGAAAGCCACCGAGCAGCTCTCCGCGATGGAAATGATGGCGGTGGATCCGATCGCCCGCGTGGTAGCGCCGCGCTTCTGGGCGGGAGTGATCTCGATGCCGCTGCTTGCCGCAATCTTCAGCATGGTCGGCGTGTTCGGCGGCTATTTCGTGGGCGTGGTGCTGATCGGCGTGGACGAAGGCGCGTTCTGGTCGCAAATGCAGGCAGGGGTGGATGTGTTCGACGATGTACTGAATGGCGCGATCAAAAGCGTGGTGTTCGGCATCACGGTGACGTGGATCGCGCTATTCGAGGGCTACGATAGCGTTCCCACCGCGGAGGGCGTGTCGCTTGCCACCACGCGCACCGTGGTCACCTCGTCGTTGGCGATACTCGCGCTCGATTTCGTATTGACGGCCTTGACGCTTGGAGGGTAGTGATGGAACGCAATAGTTACGGTGAAAGGCGACATGCACGACAAATGCTCGATTTGTGGGTAGGCGCATTCGTCTTTGCCGGAATCGTCGCCCTGATCATGCTGGCGTTCAAAGTCGGCAACCTTAGCAGCTTCAGCTTGTCTGATAGCAACTACGTCCTGTATGCCAATTTCGAGAACATCGGGAGCTTAAAAGTGCGCGCTCCAGTGAGAAGCGCTGGAGTGTTAGTCGGGCGCGTTGGCGAAACCCACTTTGACAACAAGGACTACGTGGCGAGAGTGACTTTAAGCATCAACAAACGTTATCAGTTTCCCAAGGACACTTTTGCCAGCATCCTCACTTCCGGTTTGCTCGGCGAGCAGTATGTGGGGCTGGATGCGGGAGGCGACAAAGAGTTTCTGCGTCCGGGAGAAACCATCAAGAAAACCCAGTCTGCGATAGTGCTGGAAAAGATGATTGGCCAGTTTTTGTTCAACAAGGCTGAAGGTGACAAGAAATGAAAATTATCCCCAAACTACTACTGGCGCTGACGGCGTTCGCAGGCGGCTTGACGCTGGCTGTGGACATCTTGCCTCCGGACGTGCTGGTGCGGAACACCTCTAAAGAGGTGCTGGAGATTATTAAAAAGGACAAGGATATCCAGACCGGCGACCGCAAAAAACTTCTGGATCTGGTGGAAGTGAAAATCCTGCCGCATTTCAATTTCGCCCACATCACCCAGCTTGCGGTAGGCAAGAGCTGGCGCAATGCCACGCCTGAGCAGAAACAGGCGCTGGTGAATGCATTCCGCACTCTGCTGGTGCGCACTTATTCCAGTGCGCTCACTTCCTACAAGGACCAGACCTACGAAGTCAAGACCGCCGATGTCAAGGGCGATGATGCGACAGTAAAAGTGGAGATTAACCAGCCCGGCGGGCAGCCAATCATGATCGATTACAGCTTGGAAAAAACACAGCAAGGATGGAAAGTTTACGACGTGATTGTGGCCGGGATCAGCTTAGTGACGAGTTACCGCAGTTCGTTCGCGAATGAAATCAACCGCTCAGGCATAGACGGCTTGATTAAGACGCTGATGGACAAGAATCAGAAACTCGAAAGCGGCGAGGAAAAACCGGCCAACCTGCAGGTGCAGTCGGGAAAAAAATGATTGTTCGTGACGGCAGCCGGTTACGGGTGCAGGGCGTAGTCAACATGGGCAACGTGAAATCGCTGCTCGAGGCGGGCCTGCAGCAGTTCAATCCGGAACTTAAGGAAATCGATTTCAGCGGGCTGAAAGAGGTGGATTCCTCCGCCATCAGCATGGTCCTTGAATGGCTGCGCGTTTCCAAAAGCCGCAACTTGCAACTGCGCGTGGTCAATATGCCTGATAATATGAAAAGCCTTGCCTCGCTCTACGGTGTACTTGGATTAATACCCGTTTCTGGCGGGGGGTAAGAAACCGAAGGAGCAAGGGCTATCGGTAAACGAAAATTCGTCTCGTCCCTTAGCTCAACCCCCGGTTTCACGCCTCACCGCGATACATGACTCCCGCAATTCAAATCAGAGAGGTACATAAAAGCTTCGGCGCGGTTCAAGCGCTGAAGAATGTAAGCCTGGAGATTGCGCAGGGCGAGTTCTTTGCGCTCTTGGGACCCAACGGCGCCGGCAAAACCACGCTAATCAATATCCTCGCCGGGCTGTCGCGCGCCGACCACGGTAAGCTTGCGGTAATGGGTTTTGACGTTTCCACCCAATATCGCGAGGCGCGGCGTGCACTCGGCGTGGTGCCGCAGGAACTGGTTTTCGATCCCTTTTTCACGGTTCGCGAGTCGCTCACTATCCAATCCGGTTATTTTGGGATTAAAAACAATCGCGGCTGGATTGATGAGGTGATTCACCATCTGGACCTTGCTGACAAGGCCGATACCAACATGCGTGCTCTATCCGGGGGCATGAAGCGGCGCGTGCTGGTGGCGCAGGCGCTGGTGCACAAGCCGCCGGTCATCGTGCTCGACGAGCCGACTGCGGGAGTGGATGTGGAACTGCGGCAGGGACTCTGGCAGTTCATCAGAAAACTCAATGCTGGCGGACACACCATTGTGCTTACCACACATTATCTGGAAGAGGCGGAAGCACTGTGCAGCCGCATTGCCATGCTGAAGCAGGGAAAAATCGTCGCGCTCGACACCACCAAAAATCTTCTGGAAAGTTTTTCCGAACACCGAATCAAGTTGCGCCTGTCGCCGGATCACCTGCCCGCCGATTTGCAGTCTTTGCTAATGCAGCGCAGTGATTCAAGCTATACACTGGCTTTGCCTGATTATGCGGAACTGGAAAAAGTTATGTCGCGGCTGCGCGAAGCGGGCATCGCGGCGCAGGAAATCGAGTTACTCAAGCCCGACCTGGAAGAAGTGTTTGTGAAAATAATGAGCAAGCACTGATGCGCGGATTCCCGACCCTGTTCTACAAAGAATTGCTGCGCTTCTGGAAAGTAGGTTTCCAGACCATCCTGGCGCCGATGGTGACCGCGCTGTTGTATCTGCTGATTTTTTCCCACGTTCTGGAAGAGCACGTCGAGGTTTATGAAGGTGTCAGCTATACCGCATTCCTGGTGCCAGGGCTGGTGATGATGACCGTGCTGCAAAATGGTTTTGCCAACAGCTCCTCCAGCCTGATTCAATCGAAGATCACCGGAAATATCATCTTTATCCTGCTGCCGCCGCTGTCGCACTGGGAGTTTTTCCTGGCCTACCTGCTGGCGGCGATTGTGCGCGGGTTGCTGGTGGGTTTGGGGGTGTTCGCGGTCACGCTGTGGTTTGTCGCAGTGCCGTTAACATACCCGTTATGGGTGTTGCTGTTCGCGTTTCTGGGAAGCGGGATCCTCGGCGCCATGGGGATCATCGCCGGCATCTGGGCCGACAAGTTCGACCAGCTTGCTGCGTTCCAGAATTTCATTATCATTCCACTGACCTTCCTGAGCGGGGTGTTTTATTCGATACATTCACTGCCCCAGTTTTGGCAGGTGGCGTCGCATTTCAATCCTTTTTTCTACATGATTGACGGCTTCCGGTACGGCTTCTTCGGGCTTTCCGATGTTGCGCCGGGCTTAAGCATCGCCGTTGTCGCAAGCTGTTTCCTGACCTTGTCATTGTTTACCTTGTGGTTGCTCAAAATCGGTTACAAGCTGCGCTATTAAACACCCTTATGGTTAAGCCCGAAGACGTCAAAAGTTACATTCAAGACAATCTGCCGTGCGAATTCGTCGAAGTGCGGGGCGATGGCCAGCATTTCGAAGCGGTCATTGTGAGTGCCGCTTTTCGCGGCAAGAGCCGGGTGCAGCAGCACCAAGTCGTATACCGCGCGTTAGGCGACAGGATGCGAGAGGAGATTCACGCGCTGTCAATTAAGACTTATAGTCCGGAAGAATGGACAAGCTAATCATTCAAGGCGGTGCGCCGCTTTCAGGCGAGGTGCGAATATCTGGCGCCAAGAACGCCGCTCTGCCGATACTGTGCGCGAGCCTGCTGACTCGCGAGCCGCTGAAAATCGAGAACGTGCCACACCTGCACGATGTTACTACCACGCTCAATCTGCTCGGGCAAATGGGCGTCGCAGTGTCGCTCCATGAGAAAATGGCGGTTGAGCTCACTGCGGAGCGTTTGAGCAATCCGGTTGCACCGTATGAGCTGGTGAAAACCATGCGCGCTTCCATCCTGGTGCTTGGACCGATGCTGGCGCGCGCCGGCGAGGCGCGAGTGAGTCTCCCTGGCGGTTGTGCCATCGGCGTGCGGCCGGTGGATTTGCACATCAAAGGCCTGCAGGCGATGGGCGCTGAGATCGTCATCGAGCACGGCTATATCCATGCGCGGGCGAAGCGCTTGAAGGGTGCGCGCGTTTTCATGGATCTGGT
>DATMDB010000197.1:0-8909 GCA_035558075.1 Burkholderiales bacterium | reverse complement strand
ATGTTGTAAATATCAACCTGCTGGTATTCGCGGATGTCCGCTGCATCCAGGAGCGTCTGATCAATCGCGCAGGAACCTTCGTAATGTAATTCGGCGTGCGTCACGCGCACGCGGTGCAACTTGGCTTTGAGCATGGTTCTTTGCATGACAGCGCCCTCCGCACAAAAGGGTGGGTCAGTATAACGCTACCTAGTCTGTGATACAAACTTCTAGATTATCAATCAGCCTGGTCTTTCCAAGCCACGCTGCGCCCAGCACAACCAGGCTTTTGTCGCCAGTTTGGGCAAGCTCGAGAGTGGAGCTTTTCCGCACCGCAACATAGTCCACTCGCCAGCCATGGCTGTCAAGGGTTTTTTCCGCCTTTTCCTGCAATCCGCCAAAGTCCCGTTCCCCGGCTTTAATTTGTTCCTTTATATATACGAGCGTGCGGTAAAGGCGCGCCGCCTCAAGACGTTCAGCCGCGCTTAAATAACCGTTTCTCGAGCTTAAAGCCAGCCCATGGGAGGTCCGCTCGGTCTCTGCGGCGATGATTTCAATCGGCAAATTGAGTTCGCGCACCATTTCGCGAATGATGAAAAGTTGCTGGTAGTCCTTTTTGCCGAACACCGCGATTTGCGGCTGCACGATATTGAATAGCTTGAGCACCACGGTGGCGACGCCGCGAAAATGCCCAACGCGGAACTTGCCGCACAACTCGTTTGCCATCGGCGGCAGATCCACCGTCACCCGTTGCGGGACAGGATAAAGCGCGTTTTCATCGGGGGTGAACACCACGTCCACCCCGCAGCTCTTCAGCTTGGCACAGTCTTCCTCCAAGGTGCGCGGATATTTTGCGAAATCCTCGGTCGGACCGAATTGCAGGCGGTTTACAAAAATGCTCGCTGCCACGCAAGGCGCATGCTTGCGCGCAAGCTTCATCAGCGCGAGATGCCCCTCGTGCAGATTGCCCATGGTGGGGACAAAAGCGATTTTGCATTCGCCTCCCAGCCTGGCGCGCAAGGCTTCAATGGTGGAAATGACTTCCATGTTAAAACGAATGTTCCGGGCCGGGAAAGGACTTGGTTTTTACTTCCTTCACGTAGGCTTCAAGTGCAGCCTGAACGCTGTGTCTGCCGTGCAGGAAGTTTTTCACAAATTTCAGTTTCTTGCCGGATGAGACATCCAGCATGTCATGCAGCACCAGCACCTGGCCTGAGCAATCCACGCCGGCGCCAATGCCAATGGTGGGAATCGCAAGTTTCGCGGTCACTTGTTTCGCCAGCGCGGCAGGCACCGCTTCCAGTACCAGCATGCCGGCCCCGGCCTGCTCCAGCATCTTCGCTTCCTGGATCAGCCGCTTTGCCTGGCGCTCACCTTTGCCCTGCACGCGGTAACCGCCGAGTTGATGCACTGACTGCGGTGTAAGCCCGAGATGCCCGCATACCGGAATGCCGCGCTCGGTAAGAAAATCCACGCTTTCCATCACGGCCTCGCCGCCTTCGAGCTTGACCATGTGGGCGCCCGCCGCCATGAGTTGTGCGGCGTTGTCAAAAGTCTGTTGCGGGCTCAACTGAAAAGTTCCGAACGGCATGTCGGCGACGATGAAGGCACGCTTCGAGCCGCGCGCCACACAACTCGTGTGATAAATCATGTCGGCGAGCGTCACCGGCAAAGTGGATTCGTGCCCTTGCAGCACCATGCCCAGCGAATCACCGACCAGCAAAACTTCCACTCCCGCGTTTTCCAGAAGACCCGCGAAGCTCGCATCGTAACAGGTAAGCACGGTGATTTTATCGCCGTCCTGCGCCATTTTATGCAGTGTGTTCAGAGTGATTCGCATCTAGTTTCCCAGACTGAAAAATTCGCGCCCGCCGCGCATTTGCTCAACCCGCTGTAACAATAAATCAAAATCCCCGGGCTCATCAACAAAATTAAGGTTGTCGCTGTTGACGATCAGCAGCGGTGCCATATTGTAATGGTAGAAAAACCGGCTGTAACTCTCGGCAAGCCGCGCCACATAGTTTTCGGAAATGTTTTTCTCGTAAGCTTGACCGCGCCGCCGTACGCGCTCAATTAGAGTTTCCACCGACGCCTGCAGATAAATCACCAAATCTGGTCGCGGCGTCTGCGGCTGCAAATGCCGGTAGATGTCATGATACAGGCGGAATTCATCATCATTTAGCGTAAGCTTGGCGAACAACGGATCTTTGTCGAGAATGAAATCGGCAATGGTCAGCCTGTCGAACATGTCCAATTGCGCCAAGCCCTGCAGCTGGCTCACGCGATGAAACAGGAAAAACAACTGCGTGGAAAGCGCATAGCGCGGGATATCCTGATAAAACTTGGGCAGGAAAGGATTGGCGTCCGGATTTTCGAGTAGCGGCCGGCCGTCAAAGCGCTCTGATAAAAGCCTTGCCAAACTGGTTTTCCCCACTGCAATCGGACCCTCGACGACAATATAACGATACTTATCGGGCAACATGGTTCAGTTTTCCACCAACCTTTGCAATTGCTGACCGGTGTAGGCGGCGACCAAGTCCGCCACACTCCCTATGCCGGGGATCACGCAATCCGGTGCAATTTCATGCAGCGGCGACAAAACGAACGCGCGCTGGTGCATGCGCGGGTGGGGAATGGTCAAACCATGCTCGTGATAAATGAGATCAGCGTATAACAGCAAATCCAGATCCAGCGTGCGCGGCGCGTTGGGAAAGTCGCGCCGCCGGCCGTGGCGCCGCTCGATTTCCAGGAGCGCGGCGAGCAGCTCGCGCGGGGTAAGCGCGGTTTCGAGCTTGGCCACGGCATTGATAAAATCCGGTTGATTTACATTGCCCACCGGAGCGCTCCGGTAAAGTGAAGAACGCGCGATCAGCGTGGTCTTTGGCAGTGCGCCAAGCTCGGTAAAAGCTTTGCGTATTTGCGTGAGCGGAGCCTCAAGATTGGCGCCCAGAGCGATAAATGCTGTTTCCGTGTTCATGACGCGATTCCCCCGCCATGATCCCCTGCGACGTTGCTCAGGGCAGGTTTTCTTTTACCGCGGCGCCTGCGTCTTCTTGGCATCTGGTCGGCAAGCAGCATGCTGCGGCGCTGTTCATGATCGGTATTTTGAAACGCCGTCCACCATTTTCCGAGTTCTTCCTCCACTTCAGCGTTTTCACAGCGCAGCAGCAGGAAATCGTATGCGGCGCGAAAGCGCGGGTGCTCGAGCAGGCGGAACGGGCGCTTGCCCGCGCGGTTTAAAAAGCGCGGTTGCATGGACCAGATTTCCTTCATGACCGCGCTGAAACGTTTGGGAATGGCGAGCCTCTCCGCTTGCATGCGTATCACCTGATCCATTGCCTGATGCAGCGCCTGCATGGGATGGACCCCCTGGCTCTGAAGACTTTTCCACGCAGCCAGCACTTCATGCCACAGCAAGGCCGCAAACAGGAAGCCAGGCGATACCGGCTTGTCCTGGCGGATGCGCTCGTCGGTATTCTTGAGCGCCCGCATTACGAAGCTATGACCGAGAGGTTGCTCGACGATTATGTCAAGCATGGGAAAGAGGCCGTGATGCAGGCCGTTCGCACGCAATGCTTTGACGGACTCGGCGGCATGCCCGGAAAGCAGGAGCTTCAGCATTTCCTCGAACAGCCGCGACGCCGGCACGTTTTGCAGAAGCGGCGCGAGCTTAGGGATTGGTGTGCGTGTCGCTGGCTCGATTTCCAGTCCCAGCTTGGCAGCCAGTCGCACCGCGCGCAACATGCGCACCGGGTCTTCACGGTAGCGGCTCTCCGCGTCGCCGATGATGCGCAGCCGCCGCGCCTTGAGATCGGCAAAGCCCCCCTGGTAATCCAGTACTTCCTCGGTTGTTGGATCGTAGAACAGCGCGTTGATGCTGAAATCGCGCCGCTCCGCATCCTGCGGCTGATCGCCGAACACGTTATCGCGCAAAATCCTGCCGTGCGCATCGTGCTGCGCATCTTCCGTTTCGGCCTGCGGGCCGCGAAAAGTGGAAACCTCGACCGTCTCGTTCCCGTGCATCACATGCACCAGGCGAAAGCGCCGCCCTATGATATGCGCGCGGCGGAAAGCAGCGCGCACCTGCTCCGGTGTGGCATCGGTGGCGATGTCAAAATCATTGGGCGCGAGGCCGAGCAGCAAATCGCGCACCGCTCCGCCCACCACATAGGCTGCAAAACCTTTTTCCTTGAGCGCAACGATCGTTTTCAATGCGCCCGGGCTGATTTGCTGCTTTTTGATGCCGTGTATCCGGCGCGGGATAACCAGAGGCACGCCGGGAAACGAAGCTTGCTTATTGAAGACGCGGCGCAGAAGTCTGCGAATCATAAAGATTTGCTTAGAGCCTCTAACATAATGAAACGGATTTGCGTTGCTGGCCAAAAAGCGATGAATGCGCGACGCGAGGCGCAACTCGATGCTGGGACATCGAGTAAGCCGAGCAACAAAGCAGGCGCGCTTTTTGGCCGCAACCCGCAGGGACGGCGCGGATTTCGGCGCAGGCCTTTGTCGTTCGCCGCTTATTGGAAGAATGGCCCAACGGCGCGTCTCACTTCGCGTCCTGCATCCGAAACCGACGCCGTCGCACTATTCGTTTCATTATGTTAGAGGCTCTATCAAGCCGGATTATACACTGCGCTCAATCCGCCCCCGGAATAAAGTGCGCATCTTGCCCTGCGCCATATTGCCGCAATTCGCAGTGATAGAGCGCTTCCAAGTTTTCGCGCGTGAGCACTGCCGCGGCTGCGCCGCTCACTATAAGGCCCTGGTCGTGCAGCAGCAGCACCTGGTCGCAATAGCGGGTTACCCACAGCATATCGTGCAGCACCATCAGCACCACTTTGCCCCGCTTTGTGGCAAGCTCGCGCAACAGATTCATGGTTTGCAGCTGATGCCGCAAATCGAGATGCTGCAGCGGTTCATCAAGCAGCATATACACCGGATCTTGCGTCAACAGCTGAGCCAGCCGCGCGCGCTGGCGCTCGCCGCCGGAGAGCGAGTTCATCTGCCGTTGCGCGAGATCCGCCAACTCCATTTTTTGCAGCGCCTGCCATGCCAGCTCCTCGTCTCTTGCGCTCCAGCCAAACAGGGACGCAACATGCGGATGCCTCCCCAGCAGCACGTACTCGAAAACGTTGCCCCAGAACCAGCTGTCTTCCTCTTGCAGCAGCACGCCCAGTGCCTGGCCGAGCTGTCTGCGCGAGTAGCTCCGGAGCAGGCGGCCGTTAAGTGCAATGCTTCCGCCCGCAGGTTCATTCAGTCCGCCTAGCGCTTGCAGCAAGGTCGTTTTACCGCTGCCGTTTTGGCCCAGTATCCCCCAGTATTTACCGGGTTTGAGTTCCAGGCTCAAATCACGGCAAAGCAGTTTGCCGGGATAGTGAAGAAGCAGATTTTCGCAACTTAACATCAGCGTTTTCTTGAGAGCAGCAGCAACATGGCAGGCACACCGAGCAGCGCGGTCAGCACGCCGACCGGTAGTTGATTGGGCGCCCACAGCGTGCGCGAGAGCGTGTCCGCAGCGGTGAGAAAACTTCCGCCAAGCAGGATCGCCATCGGCAGAAGCCAGCGGTGATCCGCAACGCCGAGCAGCCGCACCAAATGCGGGATGATCAATCCGACAAAGCCTATAGTGCCGCCCAGCATCACTGCGCACACCGTTGCCAGCGCCGCGCAGAAATAAATCCCGGTTTGCAGCGGCCATACCGCAACGCCCAGGGTTTTGGCTTTGAGTTGTCCGAGGCTTAACACATTAAGGCTGCCAGCCTGCCACTGGCTCAGCGCCGCAAGTAACAGCAGTAGTACCAGAGCGGGTAGAATGTTCTCGGCGTGCGACAAATCACCCATCAGCCAGAACAACATGCCGCGCAACTCGGGAGCGGGCGCCAGCACCAGAAGCAAACTTATCAGCGCGCTGCAGCCCGCCGAGAGCACCACGCCTGTCAGCAACAGCCGGTGCACGTTCCAGCTGCCTGCGCGAATGCTCAAGCCAAACACCACCGTGATTGCCGCAAGCGCTCCCAGCAGGGCTGAGAAATTCACCACGCCCCAGCCCGAGCCCAACAGTATCGCGGCGAGCGCGCCCACCGCGGCTCCGCCGGAAATGCCCAGGATATAAGGATCGGCCAGGGGGTTGCGCAGCAAGACCTGAAGATAAGTGCCGGACAGCGCGAGCAGCGCGCCGCAAACGAACGCGCCAGCGCTCCGCGGCATGCGCAATTGCCAGATCACGTCGCGTTCCAGGCCGGGCGTATTGGACAGTAATGCTTTAAACACTTGCAGCGCCGTCAAATCCAGGCTGCCGTAAAGCAGGCTTGCGAACAGGGTCAACGGCGCAACCGTCAGCAAAACCGCAAGCAATAAAATACGGGGCATGGATAGCGGCACGGGAAGCTAACGCAGACTGATTACCTGCCAGTTGTTTATCCGGGCATGTGCTTGCAAGGTCTCGTCAGGATCCACTGCGACCGGATGAGTCACCTGTTCGAGCAAGGGCAAATCGTTCAGCGAATCGCTGAAAAACCAGCTTTCTTCAAAGCTTTTTAATTGCATCTCCCGCTCCCGCAGCCAGTGCTCAAGGCAGGCGACCTTGCCAACGCGGAAACAGGGAGTGCCCGCGACTTTGCCGGTAAACTCGCCACCGTGCTCTTCTGGCTCGGTCGCAATCAGGTGCTCGACGCCGAATTCTCCAGCAATCGGCGCGGTGACAAAGCGGTTGGTCGCAGTAATGATCGCGGTCAAATCGCCGTCTTCGATACGGCTTTGCACTAGCGTGCGAGCTTTTTTGCTGATAAGCGGCAGTATCCGCTTTTCCATGAACTCGGCGCGCCAGGATTCAAGTTGGCGCCGCGCATGGCGCGACAAGGGTTTCAGCTGAAAATCCAGAAACGCGTCGATATCCAGGGTACCGGCGCGGTATTGGTCGTAGAAACCGCGGTTTTTTGCCTCGTACACTTCGCGGTCCAGGACCTTTTTTTCGATCAGGAATTGCGCCCATTCGAAATCGCTGTCACCGGCGAGAAGCGTGTTATCGAGGTCAAAAAGGGCTAGTTTCACTTTTCCCCCGGAAACAAGTGCGATTGCATGATTTCCCGCAGCAGAGGCAGGGTCACCGGGCGCTTGGTCTGCATGGAATAGTTATCCAGCGCATCAAGCGCCGCCAAAAGCGAAGGCATGTCGCGCCGCCCATGACGCAACAGGTAATCCGCCACTTCCTGCGGCAGATCGAAACCGCGGCTTCCGGCATGGCTTTTCAGGGCCCGCGCTTTTTCTTCATCGTCAAGGCCGTGCACCTGGAATACCAGGCCCCAGCTCAGGCGCGTAATTAAATCTTCGCGCAGCTTGAGCCGCGCCGGCGGCAAAGCGCCGCTTGCCAGCAGCATGGCCGCGCCTTCGCGGATATGGTTGTAAAGATTGAACAGGGCGATTTGCGCATTGCCGCCCAAACGTTCCACGTCATCCACCGCCACCACATCCAGCGGGTCAAGCCCGGGAGCGAATTCGCTGTCCTGACCGCAGCGGATATAAGAAGCGCTCAAATGCTGCTGCCTGGACGCATCTACCATGGCCTTGAGCAAATGGCTGCGCCCCGAGCCGGGACTTCCCCAAAGATAAACGCAGCGCTCCTGCGGTTTGGAACACAGCATTTCACGCAGCACCTGAATGAGTTCCGAGTTTCTGCCAACAATAAAATTATCCAGCGTGGGCTGGGCGTGCAAGGATAAATCCAGCACCAATTGGTTCTGCATGTTCAAGCCCTGAATTGCAAATTTTTAACGGGCACAGCAGTATATAGCCCATCGCCAACGCTATGCCACACCCAAATGAAATTTAAATCTCTCATCTGGCGCGCCCTGCTTGCGCTTACCCTGTTTTACTTGAATCCCGCCTTTGCTGCAACCACCGCCGGGGTGATTGAGCTCATCGAAGGCGATGTCAAAATTACCCGCAGCGACAACGCGGTTCTGGAGCCCATAGTGGGAGACTCGGTCGAAGAGGGAGACAGCGTCGTCACCGGAGCCAACGGCGAGTTGCACATCGTCATGGAAGACAGCGGCTTTATTGCGGTGCGCCCCAATACCCGAATGAAAATCGAGCAATACCGCGCCGAGGGGGACAAAGACGACAAAAGCGTGCTGTCGCTGCTTGAAGGAACCTTCCGTTCCATCACCGGATGGATAGGCAAATATTCACGGGACAACTACCGCATCACCTCGCCCAGCGGAACCATAGGCATACGCGGCACCGACCACGAGCCGCTCTATATACCGCAATTCGACCGCGGCGCGGAAGGCGAGCCGGGCTTGTACGACAAAGTAAACCAGGGGGAGACTTTCATCCAGAACCCGCAAGGCAAAATTTTCGTCAAGGCCAACCAGTCGGGCTTTGTGCCGCACCATGGACAGCTTGCGCCGAAATTACTGCCTGGTATTCCGAAGTTTTTCCGCGCCACTCGCAACGAACAGGCAATCGAGCGCAAGCGCGATATCCTGAAGCAGCAAATCGAGAAGCGCCGCCTCGAGCGGCGCCAGTATGTCCGGCAAAAACGCACCGCCGAACGCAAAAAAATCATTCAAGAAAGACAGAAGCGTGAAGAATCGCTTTCCGGGACAGGTAAACGCCGAATCGAGCGGCGCGGGCAGCTGAAACAGAATGAAGAGAGCGCCGAACGCCGCCGCTTCACTGAAGAGGATAAAAAAACAGATCCGTCCCAAACAGCGCCGCAGCAGACTCGAAGAAAACGATCGCGATGATGGCCGGCCCGCACCCGGGGAAGCCGGGTCGCACGGCGGCCCATGCCGTTAGTGAACCTCCGATTAAATTCCGCAAAGAATCACCACCAGCGGGGCAAACAAGCCGGACAAAAACAGCATGGCTGTCACACGCCCGGCATGCAACGGATATCGTCGAAGCGTTTGGCATCCATTTCAGGT
>DATMDB010000196.1:0-3410 GCA_035558075.1 Burkholderiales bacterium | reverse complement strand
AGGCCTTTCCGCACATGTTCTTGGAGGCCTGAACAAAAGCGGCGAATTGCGCCTGATACGCAACGCCAAAGTGATTTTCTCCGAGTCACAGGTGATGCTCCAGCGCATGTGGTCGGAGACCACTTATCACATGCAACGGCTTCGCGATAATCCGGAAGCCGCACAACAGGAATACGACCGCATACTGGATGGCGGAAACCCCGGCTTGCACGCGCAACTTACTTTCGATCTTGACCATGACATTGCCGCGCGGTACGTCGCTGCTGGCAAGCGCCCGCGTATCGCCATACTGCGCGAGCAGGGGGTGAACGGCCAGGTTGAAATGGCGGCCGCTTTTGACCGCGCCGGTTTTTTGGCGGTGGACGTGCACATGAGCGATATTATCGCGGGGCGCGTTTCACTCGAGGACTTCAAAGGATTTGCCGCCTGCGGCGGATTTTCCTATGGCGACGTGCTGGGAGCCGGGGAGGGCTGGGCGAAATCGATCCTGTTCAATTCGCGCGCCCGCGATGAGTTTTCCGCTTTTTTCCAGCGCAGCGATTCATTTGCTTTAGGTGTCTGCAACGGCTGCCAAATGATGAGCAACTTGCGCGAATTGATTCCCGGCTCAGAACATTGGCCGCATTTCGTGAGGAACCGCTCTGAGCAGTTTGAAGCGCGCTTGGTAATGGCGCAGGTTGAAAGAAGCTCATCGCTGTTTTTCACGGACATGGCGGGAAGCCGCATGCCGATAGCGGTGGCGCACGGCGAGGGTTATGCCGAATTTTCAGATGCGGCGCAATTGCAGGCGGCGCAGCCTTTGGTTGCCCTGCGCTTTGTGGACAATCGCGGCGAGCCTACGGAAGTTTATCCTTACAATCCCAACGGCTCGTCTTCAGGAATCACCGGGCTTACCTCTCCAGACGGCCGCTTTACCATCCTCATGCCGCACCCTGAGCGCAGCTTTCGCACCGTGCAGCACTCATGGCATCCGCAGCATTGGGGTGAAGATGCGCCTTGGTTGCGTGTCTTCAGAAACGCGCGCAAATGGGTGGGCTAGCTAAGGAACCTCTGATTAAGTCCTCCGCGGATTGCGTTGCTAGCAAAATGTGGATGGATGAGAGGCGCGCGACGAAGGTCGTAGCTCGGACTACGAAGCCGAGGAGCGCAACGACGCAGACGCCGCATTTTGCCGCAACCCGGAGGGACGAGGCTTTCCAGGCGGCCTGCTTTGTCGCTCGGCTTGCCAAGGGGAATTGCCATTGGCTGCGCCTCGCTTCGCGCATCCCATCCCGGAAAGCCGCCGTCGCAACTGCGTAGGACTCAGTCAGAGGTTCCCTGGCTACTATTCGATTTTGGCTTTGGCGCGCAGATCGGCCAGGAATTTTTCGAACTGTTGCTGCTGGAAGCGTTGCTGCAGTTTGGGTTTCGCATCTTCATACTGCGGCACCCTGACCGGGCGCATATCCTCGAGTTTCACCACGTGCCAGCCGAACTGGGTTTCCACAGGCGTCTGGGTGTACTGGCCTTTCTTGAGCTTGAGCAGCGCATCAGCAAAAGGCTTTACATAATTCGTCGGCAGGTTCCAGCCCAAATCTCCCCCCTTGCCGCTGTTGGTGGTGTCCTTGGATTTTTCCGCTGCGAGCTTGTCGAATTTGGAGCCTTTTTTCAGCTGCGCAATGATATCTTTCGCTTCCGCTTCCTTTTCCACCAGAATGTGGCGTGCGTGATACTCTTGCTTGTTTTCTAATTCCGACTTGATTTTATCGTATTCCGCCTTCAGCATATCGTCGCCGACAGGATGGGCTTTCATATAATCCTGCAGGTATGCCTGCAACAGATAATTCTGGCGTACGAAATCCGCTTGCACGGTGACGTCCGGGTTTTTATCGAAGCCGCTTTTGAGCATTTCTTGATACAGCAGCTCCCGGGTAATTAATTCTTCACGCACAGTTTTCCGCAGTTCCTCGTTATCCGGCAGTCCCTGAGAGGTGCGTTCCTTGACTAGCAAATCAAGCTGGGATTGCGGAAGCGGTTTGCCATTGACGGTGGCGGCAACGCCCGGGCTGTGAGGCGCGGCTTTCGGCGCCTCTTCGGCATGTCCTGCGTGAAAAAGCACCAAGCTGGAAGCCGCCGCGAGCAACAATCTTGAAGTTCTGAAGCACATTTTTGAATCCTTTGTAGAAGTTGAGTTAATATTCTTCCGGGGTGTAGGACTTGATACTGAGAGCGTGAATTTCCTTGTGCATCATCCCGGACAAAGCCGCATACACCATGCGATGGCGCACCATGGTGGATTTTCCGCGAAACTGGGTGGAAACAATGGTCATTTGATAGTGTCCACCGCTTTTGGCGCCTTCATGCCCGGCGTGCTTGCTGCTCTCATCCACGATTTCAAGATTTTCAGGGGCAAGTGAGGCAAGCTGCTGCCGTATCTTTTCAATTGTGCTCATGCCTCTAACCGAGCCACAGTATATAGGGAAAATCGGCGAATCACTATGTCGGGAAGACTTTTTTAATAGGCTTGACGGTGACCCTGCCGTAAACGCCGCCTGTGACATAGGGATCGGAATCGGCCCAGGCCTGCGCCGCGTCCAGCGAGGGAAATTCAGCGACAATTAGGCTGCCGCTGAATCCTGCAGGACCCGGATCGGGGCTGTCGATGGCTGGGAACGGTCCGGCGAGAATCATCCGGCCCGCTTGCTGCAGCTCAGTCAGTCTTGCCACATGCGCGGGGCGCGTGAGATGCCTTTTTGGCAGGCTGTCTGGAGCGTCCTCGGCAATGATGGTGTAGAGCATTATTCGATTTCCTTGTTTTCGATATATTTAGCGAGCATCAGCCCCTGCAACAGCACAAACGCAAGCATCAATCCGATGCTGCCGAAGAGCTTGAAGTTCACCCAGTTTTCAGTGGAGAAATTGTATGCGACATAAAGATTCGCGCCGCCCATCAGTACCAGGAACAACATCCAACTGAAATTAAGTCTGCGCCAGACCGCATCGGGCACGGTGAACTGGCTTTGCATCATCGCGCGTATTAAATTTCTACCGAAAATGGTATACGAGCAAAACAGCACCGCGCCGAACAACCAGTACAAAATCGTGGGTTTCCACTTGACGAAGGTTTCATCGTGCAATAACAGCGTCGCGCCGCCGAACACCACGATAATCGCCAGGCTCGCCCAAAGCATCGGATCCACCTTGCCATGCTTTGCCCATGCCCAGCCGACCTGGCAGAAAGTCGCGGCAATCGCAACCGCAGTAGCGATATAAATTCCCTGGAACTTGAAAGCGACGAAAAACAGGATGACAGGAAACAGATCGAAGAGAAACTTCATGAGTTACAAACCAAGCATGGGAAACACGCGCAATTATGACGCTTTGACTGCGTCTTGTCTATTTGCACTGAACCAGTGGAGGGGCGGGCGCGC
>DATMDB010000195.1:0-2680 GCA_035558075.1 Burkholderiales bacterium | reverse complement strand
GCCTATCGTTTCCCCGATGATGTGGCAAGACGCCTCCTCGACCCGTTCGCCGCCGCATCCAGAGCGGAAAAATGACCGCGCCTATATTATGCCGGAACTTCCGGAAGTAGAAATCACGCGGCGCGGTCTCGAGCCGCGCTTAAGGGGGAAGCGCATCGCCAAGGTTACCGTTCGCAATCCCGACTTGCGCTGGCAAGTGGCCGCGGATTTGCCGCGCTTGGTAAGCGGCAAGGTAATTCAAAATAACTCGCGGCGCGGCAAATACCTGCTTATCGGTTGTGGCAGCGGCACGTTGATTGTGCACCTCGGCATGTCGGGAAGCTTGCGTTTCCTGAACGAGGCGGTTCCGGCGCAAAAGCATGACCATTTTGATTTGCTGCTGGATAACGGCAAGATGCTGCGCTTGCGGGATCCGCGCCGTTTCGGCGCGGTGCTGTGGACGAGCGGCGATCCGCTCACCCATCCGCTGCTCAAGGAACTCGGCCCCGAGCCGTTAACCCGCGCGTTCAATGCGGCCTGGCTGTATCGGCAAACGCGCGGCCGCAGCGTGGCCATCAAGCAAGCACTTATGGACAGCCATGTAGTCGTGGGGGTTGGCAATATCTACGCCAATGAAGCGCTGTTCCGCGCGCGCATCCATCCCAAGAGATCCGCTTCACGCATCGGTCTTGCGCGCTATGAAAAGCTGGTGGAGGCGGTGCGTAAAACGCTGCGCCTGGCGATTAAGGCGGGCGGCAGCAGCTTGCGCGATTTTGCGGATTGCGACGGTAATTTGGGTGATTTCCAGCTGCACTGCTTGGTTTACGGCCGCGGCGGAAAACCCTGTGAAGCATGCGGCACGCGCATCAGGCAGCTCAAGCAGGGACAGCGCTCCAGTTTTTACTGCCCGCGCTGCCAGACCTAAGAAACGTCGTCCGAACCAACCCCAATGCCGAGACTAGAGGCTAGACGGAAGAAGTGCTTTTTTGCGCAGTGAGTAACAAGTATTTTTGGTACAGCTGCTCTTTGCTTTCTACATAATCAGGATTGAGCGGGATACAGTCCACCGGACATACAGCAACGCATTGCGGGGTAGCGTAATGCCCCTCGCATTCGGTGCAAAGACCGGGGTTAATCACGTAGATTTCTTCGCCTTGCGAAATCGCGCCGTTCGGACACTCCGGCTCGCACACATCGCAATTGATGCACTCATCGGTAATCATTAATGCCATAGCAGTTTACCGTACCATTCAGCGTTTTTTGATTTTGGCACCTAACCTTGCGGCAATCAAGGGCTGCACGAACTTGCCGACGTCGCCGCCCAGCAAGGCGATCTCGCGCACCATGCTCGCCGAGACAAACATATGCTGCTCGGAGGGCGTCATAAAAATCGTTTCCACATCGGGATGCATGTTGCGGTTCATGCCCGCCATTTGAAATTCGTATTCGAAATCGGAAACGGCGCGCAGGCCCCGCAGTATGATGTTTGCGCCTCGGCTGCGCAAAAAATCCATAAGCAGGCCCGCAAACGCTACCACTTGCACCTTTTTATAATCCGCCAGCACCTGCTCAGCCATTTTTACCCGTTCCGCCAGGGTGAAAAAAGGCTGCTTGCCGTGGCTGTCAGCGACCGCGACAATCACTTCATCGAATATGTGCGCGGCGCGCCGCACCAGGTCTTCATGGCCGCGGGTGATGGGATCGAACGTGCCGGGATACACCGCCTTATTCACGCTGTTTCCATTTCAGCAGTTGATAGTTGACCTTGCCTGCCCTGCCTTGCCGCCAAACTTCCCAGCCCGGCGCCTCACATACATTTCCGCTTTCCACATAAACCAGCCCCCCCTTGGCAAGCCGCTGCGGCAGAACCGCCATCACGCCGGGCAGATAATCGTTACGGAACGGGGGATCGAGAAAGATTACGTGGTAGGCGTTCCGGTCGCTGCTCACGAATTGTAGCGCATCCGCGTGCACCAGTTCCAGGTTTTGCGCGCCAAGCTTCTGCGCATTTTCGCGCAGCGCCTGGAACGCCTGGCGGTTTTTTTCCACCATAACCACTTTGTGCGCACCGCGCGATTGCGCTTCAAATCCCAGCGCACCGCTGCCCGAAAATAAATCCAGACAGGTCTTGCCGGTAAGATCCTGGCCGAGCCAGTTAAACAGGGTTTCCCTCACTCGGTCCGGGGTCGGGCGCAAACCGCCCACTGCCGGGAAGTGGATGATGCGGCTGCGCCATGTGCCACCGATGATTCTGAGCTTACCCTTTGTCCCCATGACGCTGTTCAGCTTGCGCCCGGCGCTCCCACGATTACCGTCACCATGCTATCCGGGTTAATCCGCCGCTGGAACGCGCTTTTAATCTGCTCCACGGTCACTTTTTCCACCCGCGGAACGAAATCATCCAGATAACTGAGCGGCAGCCGGTAAAAACCGATCACCGCCAGATACTCGAGTATTTTCTTGTTGCTGTCTATGCGCAGAGGAAAGCCGCCTGCCAGATTCTGTTTGGCCGCCTTGAGCTCCTTTTCGGTCGGCCCCTTGGCGATGAAATCACGTAGCGTCTCGCGCACCACTTTAAGCGCCTCGTCCGCCTGCTCTTTTTTGGTCTGCAGGCCAATCTCGAACGGGCCCTGCTCTTTGAGCGGCATAAAATAGCTGAAAACGCTGTACGCGAGCCCGCGTTTTTGCCGCACCTGCTCCA
>DATMDB010000194.1:0-2532 GCA_035558075.1 Burkholderiales bacterium | reverse complement strand
ATCTCGATGTTGCGTTCGGAAATCGAAATGCTGATGTCCGAACGCCGAACCCTGCTCAGAGTCACCGGCGCCGCTGCGGTATTCGTCGCCAACATGGATAGCAAGAGCCTGCCGCAAGAAACTTACGAATCGGCGGAAATGCTGGCCGAAGGATTGAACGCGCTTCCTGAAGATACCCTGCGTGATGCGCTGGATGTGGTAAAAGCGCGGGGGGCAGCCGCGGAACCGAAAAAGTAGCCCGGAACAGGTTGCATTGATCGCATACCAACCAGAGGGTAAGGTGGATGCCCAATTTGCAAAACCCAGAGTCGGCGTGATTTTGACCGGGGGCGGCGCGCGCGCCGCCTACCAGGTGGGCGTGTTGTGGGCCATTTCCCAATTGCTGCCGAAGAACGCCCCCAACCCTTTTCCCATCATCTGCGGCACCTCTGCGGGGGCCTTCAATGCCGCCGCGCTGGCGGTCAACGCCACCGGATTCCGCGTGGGAGTGGGGCGGCTGATAGCAGTATGGCGGAATTTTCATGTGCACCAGGTGTACCGTTCCGACCCAGCTGGGGTATTCGGCTCAGGCGCGCGCTGGATGGCGGCCCTGTTATTCGGCGGATTGGGTAAACACAATCCGGTTTCGCTGCTTGACAACAGCCCGCTTGTGGAACTGCTGAAGTACAAAATCGAATTTAAAAACATCCAGGAAAGCATTGACCGCGGCGCGCTCTACGCCTTGAGCATTACCGCTTCAGGCTATGCTTCCGGCCATTCCGTCACTTTTTACCAGGGCGTGCCTACGTTGTCGCCGTGGAAGCGCGCGCGGCGCTTGGGCATTCCCACGCAGATTGGCCTTGAGCATCTGCTTGCATCCTCGGCGATACCCTTCATGTTTCCAGCAGTGAAAATCAACCGCGAATATTTCGGGGACGGCTCGATGCGCCAGATCGCGCCGATCAGCCCGGCCTTGCATTTGGGTGCGGAGCGTGTGCTGGTGGTGGGCGTGACCCAGGAGGAGGAAGAGTTGAAGCGGGTGAAATCCGAGGGGTACCCATCGCTGGCGGAGATCGCCGGCCATGCCTTGAACAGCATTTTTCTTGACGGCATGGAAGTGGATCTTGAGCGGCTGCAGCGTATCAACAAGACCATTGAAATGGTGCGGCCTGAAGCTCTTAGGGAAAGCGGGCTTACTTTGCATCACGTGGATGTGCTGGTGATTTCCCCGAGCGAGACGTTCGAGTCCATCGCTGCGAAACACGTGCGTAGTTTGCCGCGCGCCATTCGTTTTCTGTTGCGCGGAATGGGCGCGACCCGGCGCGGAGGTTCCACTCTGCTGAGCTATCTGCTATTCGAGAAACCGTTTTGCCGTGAGCTTATGGATCTGGGTTACCGGGACGCGATGCGCCACAAACAGGAAATCCTGAATTTTCTGGGCTACGTTCCAAGCGGTGTTGAGACCTAGAAGGTTGCCGTGCTTTCACTTCAGCCGGGTTAACGCCTGCAATACCGCCTGGCGTGTGGTGGCGACTTCCTGGGTGACCCGTTCCACGCTCTTTTCGTCGCTTTCGAGTTTGTCGAACTCCTGCTGCCAGGTTTGATACAGGCGCTCCGCCGCTTTGGGCGCGGGCTCCGGAATTACCCGGCTCAAGTCCTTGATGAGCAACACCTTGCTCCAGCCGGTGATAGGGTTTCCGAGCTGCTGGTTTTTCTGGTAATGCGCGTAATCCACCACCAGCTGCAGCTCCCAAAGGTTTTTCAGCACTTCGAACGAGGCGATGCGCACACTGCGGTTTTCCTCGATAATCTTGTCGCGCCAGGTGTTGTATGTAAGGCCGGAAAGTGCCACAAACAGGCTGATGATGGCCACGGCATTAGCCCGGAGCTGATGTAAAAAAGTTTTAGGAGGCAAATCCATGGCTTCACAGGTTGCTGGCGTTTGCGGTATATTCAATCTCGGCTTTTAAATTTGCGCGGTGTTAACTATAGTTGAAACAGGCGGCGGGTCAAGACGGTCAAAAACAGTATGAACAGGATAACTACCCTGCATGGGGCAACGCAGGCTGAGGTTGCCGCAATGCCCAGCAAATGTCAATGCGAAGGTCTTTGTGACGGATGCTTTTGCATCGCCGTGCCGGCCTGCTGTCATTGATCCTGTCATACCCTTTTAGATTCCCTACGGAACTTTGCCATGAGCCGAGCCTTCGTCAAAGAGCAGGATGACAAACCGGCAATTGATGAATTGCCGGAGCGGCCGCAAAACCCGCATCCCAATTACGTTACGCTTAAAGGCCATGCGCAGCTGCAGGAACGCTGCCAGGCGTTGCTTAAGCAGCGCTCCGTGCTCGCGGTGGATAGCGATAATCCGCTTGCCGCGCAGCAACTCAAACAGGTGGAGCGGGATTTGCGTTATTTCCAGGCGCGGCTCGAGCGCGCGATCGTGGTTGATCCGGTAACCCAGCCCTCAGGTGAAGTGCATTTTGGCGCTGAGGTGAGCGTGCGTGACGAAAACGGTGAAACGCATGAATTCACTATCGTAGGCGAAGACGA
>DATMDB010000193.1:0-4942 GCA_035558075.1 Burkholderiales bacterium | reverse complement strand
CCCTGGAACCGATTTTTCCTCGTTCCTGCTGAAAGCACAGTCATCGGGCGCGAAAGTGATTGGATTGGCGAATGCCGGAACCGATACCACCAATTCCATCAAGCAGGCGGTGGAATTCGGTATCACGCCCAAGCAAACGCTTGCTGGCTTGCTGCTCTTCATTACCGATATTCACAGCCTGGGGCTGAAGACGGCGCAGAACATGTATCTCACCGAAGGATTCTACTGGGACCTGAATGATGAAACGCGCGCGTGGTCAAACCGCTTTTTTGAGAAGCAGAAGCGCATGCCGACCATGGTGCAAGCAGGCGTGTACTCGTCGGTGATGCATTATCTGAAAGCGATTAATGCGACAGGCACGGATGACACCGCCACGGTAATGAATAAGATGAAAGCCACGCCGGTAAATGACTTCTTTGCCAAGAATGGCAAAATTCGCGACGACGGCCGCATGGTGCACGACATGTACCTAATGCAGGTCAAGACACCGGCGGAATCGCAGAAACCCTGGGACTACTATAAGGTCAAGCAGGTCATCCCCGGCGATCAGGCATATCAGCCGCTTGCCGAAAGCCGCTGCCCGCTGGTGAAGAAATGAATTGATGGCCGCAGGGCATTTAGGTCATCTTCAGCGTAGCGAAAGATGTTGTTTTTATAAGCGTGCCTGGACAGCAGATTCTTCGTCGCCTACCGGCTTTTCAGAATGATGATAATGTAAATGTCTGAAATATTCGGCATGCCCGTCCAAGCCCTGATGAGCCAGCTTGTGGTCGGGCTGGTGAACGGGTCTTTCTATGCGATACTGAGCCTGGGGCTGGCCATCATCTTCGGGTTGCTCAATATCATCAATTTCAGTCACGGCGCGCAGTACATGATGGGCGCGTTCGTCGCCTGGATGGGTTTAACCCAAGTCGGCAAATGGATTGGTTACCCTGATTTCAGCATAAATTATTGGGCCGCTTTGATTGTGGCGCCACTTATCGTCGGCGCTTTCGGGATTCTGATCGAGCGCACCATGTTGAAGCGCCTGTACCAGCTCGATCACCTTTACGGCTTGCTGCTCACCTTTGGCCTCGCGCTGATCATTGAGGGTGTGTTCCGCCATTTCTACGGTATTTCCGGCCAGCCCTACGACATTCCCGCTTCCTTGACTGGTGCTTTCAATCTGGGTTTCATGTTCCTCCCGAAATATCGCGCTTGGGTGGTCATCGCTTCGTTTGCCGTGTGTTTCGCGACTTGGTATGTCATCGAGCGCACCAAGCTAGGCGCCTATCTGCGTGCCGGAACGGAAAATCCGAGACTCTTGCAGGCGTTTGGTGTCAACGTGCCGCTTTTAATTACGCTCACCTACGGTTATGGCGTTGCACTCGCGGCATTTGCCGGCGTGCTGGCCGCCCCGATATTTTCGGTCAATCCGGTGATGGGCTCTAACCTTATCATTGTGGTGTTCGCGGTGGTGGTGATAGGCGGCATGGGTTCAATCATGGGTGCGATAGTGACCGGCATCGGTCTGGGGCTGATCGAGGGGCTGACCAAGGTATTTTACCCGGAGGCCTCCGCCGTGGTGATTTTCATCATCATGGCCATTGTGCTGCTCTTGCGTCCTGCGGGATTGTTCGGGAGAGAAACATAATGAGCCGGGACGGCAAAATTATGCTAGTGCTGCTGGCGGTAGCGCTGGTGGCGCCATTCGTCATCTACCCGGTATTCCTCATGAAGCTGCTGTGTTTCGCGCTTTTTGCCTGCGCGTTCAATTTGCTGCTCGGCTATACCGGCTTGCTCTCATTTGGGCACGCGGCGTTTCTTGGCACCGCCGGCTATATTGCCGGTCATACCATCAAAGTGATGGGTTTCCCGCCTGAATTGGGCATACTCGCCGGCACGGCGTCGGCAGCGCTTCTGGGATTCATATTTGGCAGCCTGGCGATTCGCCGCGCGGGCATTTATTTTGCGATGGTTACGCTTGCCCTGGCGCAGATGATTTATTTCTTTTGCTTGCAATTGAAGTTCACCGGCGGCGAGGACGGCTTGCAGGGCGTGCCGCGCGGCCATCTGTTCGGCATACTGGATTTGCAACAGCCGTTCATCATGTATTATTTCGTGCTTGCCGTATTCGTCGCGGGTTTCCTGATTATTTACCGTACCATTCATTCACCGTTTGGCCAAGTGCTGAAAGCCATACGCGAGAACGAGCCGCGTGCCATTTCTCTGGGTTATGATGTGGATAGATACAAACTGCTCGCCTTCGTGCTCTCGGCGGCGCTATCGGGTCTGGCTGGCGCAACTAAAACGCTGGTGTTCCAGCTGGCCTCACTCACCGACGTACACTGGCATATGTCGGGTGAAGTAGTGCTGATGACGCTTCTGGGAGGGATGGGTACAGTGTTCGGGCCGATCGCGGGCGCGGTGATTGTGGTGGGTTTGCAAAACTACGCGGCGCAATTGGGAGAGTGGGTGACGGTGATTACCGGCGTCATCTTTGTCATTGGCGTGCTGGCTTTCCGCCGCGGGGTAATCGGTGAATTGGCCGCATATTTCAACAAGGTGAAAAAATCGAATTTATGAAAATCCTGGTCACGCCAGACACTTAGTGGATTACAAAGTCAAGGTGCGCGTAAAAAGCCACACCTCCAGCATAGAAACCACCAACCTCAAAATATTGATGAATCCGTGACGAGATTGCGGTGGAAGAAACACTGTGCCTAATTTACAATCTACTCTTAACTACCGCACGGCGCTGTAAAAAGGAGTAACCATCATGACAACCTTGATCTGGATACTCGTTGCCCTGGCGCTGGCCTGGGGAATGGCCTACCACCGCGTTCCCGGCTGGGCATGGAGCGCAGGCTCGCTGGCGCTGGCGGTTCTGACAATCAGCACCGCGCCGTTGCTTAGCGCGCTGCTATGGACGGCGTTTGCGATATCCCTTGCGCTTAACCTTTCTTCCACGCGCTCGAGGTTGGTGAGCGAGCCGCTTCTACACTGGTTCAAAAAAGCGCTGCCGCAGGTTTCTCAAACCGAGCGGGAAGCCTTGGATGCGGGTACCGTATGGTGGGACGGCGATTTGTTCAGCGGCAAACCCGACTGGAGGAAACTCCTCGCGGTGCCCAAACCGCAGCTCACTACAGAGGAGCAGGTGTTTCTCGACGGCCCCGTTGAACAGCTGTGCGCGATGCTGGATGAATGGCGCATCACCCATGAGCTTTACGATTTGCCGCCCGAGGTCTGGCAGTTCATCAAGGACCAGGGATTCCTCGGCATGATCATCCCCAGGCAATACGGCGGAAAGGGTTTTTCCGCTTTGGCGCATTCCGCGGTAATCACCAAGCTCGCTTCCCGCAGCGGCACGGCAACCGTTTCGGTAATGGTGCCCAATTCCCTGGGTCCGGCGGAACTGCTTTTGCACTACGGCACCGAGGAGCAGAAAAATCATTATCTGCCGCGCCTGGCGCGCGGGCAGGAAATTCCATGTTTTGCGCTGACCGGGCCCGAGGCCGGTTCGGACGCGGGCTCGATTCCGGATTACGGCATCGTCTGCCGCAGCGAATTCCACGGCGAGCAAGACGTGCTGGGAATGCGCGTTACCTGGGAGAAACGCTACATCACCCTGGGTCCGGTGGCGACGCTGCTTGGTCTTGCATTCAAACTTTACGATCCCGACGGTTTGCTTGGCGGAAACGAAGAGATCGGCATTACGCTGGCGCTGATTC
Organism: Burkholderiales bacterium; assembly: GCA_035558075.1. Taxonomy (GTDB): domain Bacteria; phylum Pseudomonadota; class Gammaproteobacteria; order Burkholderiales; family JAHFRG01; genus JAHFRG01. The sequence goes on along the minus strand of DATMDB010000193.1, from coordinate 1,232 downwards.
CGACCGGTACGCCGGGCGTCAACATCGGGCGACGCCATTTCCCGCTCAATGCGGCTTTCCAGAACGGCCCCAACTCCGGAAAGGACGTGTTCATTCCCATGGATTGGATCATCGGCGGGGTCGAGCGTGCCGGCCACGGCTGGCGCATGCTGATGAATTGCCTGGCTGCAGGCCGCGCGATTTCGCTGCCGGCAAGCAGCAGCGGCATGGCCAAGCTCGCCGCGCGTGCCACCGGCGCCTACTCACGGGTGCGCGTCCAGTTCAAAACTCCGATCGGCAAGTTCGAGGGCGTGGAGGAAGCGCTGGCGCGCATCGGCGGCAACACTTATATGATGGACGCGGCGCGTGTGATGACCGCGGGCGCGGTGGACCTCGGCGAGAAGCCCTCGGTGATTTCGGCCATTGTCAAATACCATATTACCGAGCGCGGCCGCCAGGTCATCAACGATGCAATGGACGTGCACGGCGGAAAGGGAATTTGCATGGGCCCTGGCAATTACCTGGCGCGTGCTTATCAGCAGCTTCCCGTCGGAATCACCGTGGAAGGCGCGAATATTCTCACGCGCAGCATGATTATCTTCGGCCAGGGCGCGATCCGCTGCCATCCTTATGTATTGAAGGAAATCGCTTCCGCAAACGAAGCCGACGACGAAAAAGCGCTGCGCGAATTCGACGCTGCCCTGTTCGGGCATATGCGCTTTACTTTAAGCAATGCCGCACGCACGCTGTTTCTGGGGTTGACCGGTGCGCGCCTTGCGCGCGCTCCCGTCGCAGCGGATACCGCCCGCTATTATCGGCAGCTCACGCGCTTGAGTTCCGCGTTTGCGCTGCTCGCCGATGTGGCAATGCTGGTGCTGGGCGGAGCGTTAAAGCGCAAGGAAAAACTCTCGGCGCGGCTCGGCGATGTGCTGAGCCTGCTATATCTTTCTTCCGCTGTTTTGAAACGCTATGAAGATGAAGGCAGGCAGCGCGCCGATTTGCCTTTGCTGCATTGGTCTTTGCAGGACGCGCTATGGCGCATGCAGGGCGCTCTCGACGGGATACTCGAAAACTTTCCCAGCCGGGTTATGGCGTGGCTGTTGCGCCGGGCAGTCTTCCCGCTGGGCAGAACCTTCAGCCCGCCGAGCGATGAACTGGGCCGGCAAGTGTCGAGCTTGCTGCTTGCGCCTTCGGCCACACGTGACAGGTTGACCGCCGGGATTTATGTTCCGGTCAACGAAGCCGATCCGGTG